>JBJKSS010000277.1:0-3453 GCA_046703745.1 Spirochaetota bacterium | reverse complement strand
GTTCAGACCGGTCAGGTTACAAATATAAAGGAAGGCCTTGATTACATCGAGAAATACAGGAATGAAAAGGAAGACGACAGGGCTTTTGAAGAAATCAAGCTCTTCTGGGACGATTATCTCGGCAAGCAGGTTGTGGCGACTCCGAGTGACAGTTTTAACACGATGATCAACATTCACAATGCAAGACAGTGCTATATAACAAAAAACTGGTCGCGTGATCTTTCGTTATACCAGCTCGGTTTCGGCGGGAGGGGCATTGGTTTCAGGGACAGTTCACAGGACGTCATGGGCATCATGCACAGCAAGCCCGAAGAAGCCAGGGAGCTTATGGAAAAACTCATGCAGGTGCAAAAGAGGGACGGCTCCGCAATGCATCAGTTTTATGCTTCAACTCTTGAGGCTACCGAAGGCGATTCGAGGGAAGAGCATGACAGACCGAAATATTACGGTGACGACCATCTCTGGATAATACTTGCCGTAAGCGCATACCTCAAGGAAACCGGCAATGTTGATTTCCTCAAGAAAGAATTACCGTTTTACGACAAGGATCATCATAGCAAGAAACCGCTCGAGTCGGGCACAGTGCTTGAACATTTGAAAAGAGCAATAGAATTCACACACAAAAACAAGGGGCAGCATGATCTGCCGTTATTGGGATTTGCCGACTGGAACGATACGGTAAATCTCAAGAAAGGCGCAGAGTCATTGTTCATTGCAAACCAGTACGGTTATGCCCTGAAGGAAATGATGGGTATCCTTGAGCTTGTCAACGACAAACAAACCGCAGAAAAGTATTCCACATATTATGATGAAATGAAAGCATCCGTCAACAAACACGCCTGGGACGGGGAATGGTACGTGAGATACTTCGATTACGACGGCACGCCTCTCGGATCAAAATCAAACACCAACGGCAAGATTTATATAAACTCCCAGTCATGGTCCGTTATCAGCGGATTTGCATCGCAGGACAAGGCAGAGAAGAGCCTTGAATCCGTAAACAAATATTTAAACACAAGCAAGGGAATGAAACTGAGCTATCCCGGATTCAACGGCTATGACAAGGACAAGGGCGGCATAACCACATACCCGCCCGGAGCAAAGGAAAACGGCGGTATATTCCTCCACACAAACCCGTGGGTGATGATTGCCGAAACAATCATGGGCAACGGGGACAGAGCTTTCCAGTACTACATTCAGATAAACCCGGCAAGTAAAAATGAAATAATTGACGAATATGAAATAGAGCCATACTGTTATGCGCAGAACATACTCGGCGATGAGCACCCGCAGTTCGGTCTTGCAAGGAACAGCTGGTTGTCCGGCACTTCAAGCTGGACATACCAGGCCGCAACGAAATATATCCTCGGCATACAGCCCCAGCTTGACGGGCTGAAAGTCGATCCCTGCATTCCCAAAGACTGGAAAGGCTTTAAGGTTACAAGGACATTCAGGGGAGCAAGATACGAGATAACCGTAGAAAACCCCAATGGAGTTTCGAAAGGTGTGGCAAAGATGTTCATTGATAATAAAGAAGTGCAGGGTAATGTAGCACCGATTTTCAGCGATAGCAAGACGCACCTTGTCAAAGTTGTTTTGGGTTAAGATCGACCCCAGGACGAACTGATCGGCAGCTATGCAAAAACAGGGATGCTTATCGAAAGCAATTGTCATGTTGTGCCTGGTGTTATACTGGTGAATTTATAAAAATAAAAATCAGAGATGAACTTAAGAAATATAGAGGCGATTTCCAACGCCTCTTTTTTATTTGATGAGCTTATTCATATGGGCGGGCGGGGATAACTGATTTTAAAATAAATATAAACCGCCAATGAAAGCCATAAAACTAAAAATATCGATAAGTAAATAAATTTGTTAAAATCGGTGATGAGACTGAGAATCCAGAAGAATAATCTGTAACCTGTTATAGAAAAGGAATCCTTAAAGGTAATTTTTACGGGTTTATTGAAATCTATCTTTGAAAGTTTATCGAGCCAACCCCGCTGTATCAATGACTCAAGGTTATAAATATGAACAATTCTCGAATATCTGGATGAAATTGCCATATCTTCCGAGAAATCATTATAATCCAGATAATCTTCCATATAACTTCCTATGCCAATGGAGGCTCCTTTAAGAAAACCCGCATAAGAGATAACATTGGCTCCTGCAGTGCCAAGACCGGAATCCTTGAAAAAACTTCTATACAACATATACACAGGGATGTCCGATTTGACATAACACACATGGAACATCTGCTGAATGGATGTTTCTCCCACGAATTTATCATCCAGGACATACGGATAATTAAAAGTGCTTGTTTCGTATCCATCTTTTTTAATTTGATTTATTATTCTTGAATATTCTGAAACAGCCCTATTATATAATCCTTTATCATTTCGTTTTAAAAGGTAACTGATTATGCCTGTTGTCCCTTTTTGGATCCCGATATTTTTCATCGTTTGGGCATCCTGATAGGATGTCTCCATATCCAGCATTATTCCCTGAATATTTAATTTATTATTAATTATCCAGTCTTTTGTTTTTTTATACAAAGTTGTTATTTTTTCAGCATTGTCGTTCGATAACCAATAACCATCATTAATATCGTGCAACGGCCAGATCCAGACTTTTATATTTTTTTGGTTTAAAAGCTTGACAGCCGACGCATTCACATTGTCAAAACGATCTATTGCCATTGAGATTTCATAATTATTTTTTTTGATTGTTTTAAGTGTATCATCAGGAAACAAATCAATCAGTTTGACCGGATTCTTTTTTGATTTATCATTTTCAAAAATTTTACAGCCGGTTTCGGTAAATATGATTGTTCTTGAAAACGCCTTTGGCTTGGGGATATTCATGGTCTTAAAAACTTGATAAAATAGTAAAAATAAAAGACTTGCTGTAACCAGAGTGATAATAATTGCCAAAGAAAACAATAAAGCTTTTATATAATTCATAAGAATCCCGGCCTCAATTTGTTAAATCATGTAAAATTTATTTGTAAGAAATCATTAGATTTCAGACGGTGTAAAATGCTGTTTAATATATATACATTTAATTGCCATTAATTACAAATATTTTTTATATCTTATTATTTTAGTTTCCCGAGAATACTTACCCAATAAGAGCCAATTGATGGTTTGGTACCAAAGTTTTATTTGCTGCTTTGGCTATTGCCGGGAATCAGGGAAAAATTATTTTTGAACCTTAAAAATTTCAGAGTTTTATCATGATCCGGGATAAATTACCTATTGATCAGTCTTGATGAAAGTTTTAAAATCAATTGAAAATTCATAAAAAATTTATATGATATTATTCATGGCAAAAACATGATTATTTATCGATGAGTAAATGAATATGAATAAAAGCACACGAATATTTGTTGTCATATCATTACGTCTGCTGGACGTCTTTATTATCAGGATTAATCTTTATACTGTTGACAAT
>JBJKSS010000276.1:0-12804 GCA_046703745.1 Spirochaetota bacterium | reverse complement strand
GAATAATATTGCCGAAGTATCCCCTGAAATAAAAGACAGGTCAACACTGTCTTTTATTTCAGGGGATACTTCGGCAATATTATTCAAATCCGGATTGCCGTTGACGACAGGAACATGCAGTATAGTATTTTTATTTACAAACGTCGCATATAATCCGTTTTTATCGGAATCAAGTTTGTTAAACTCTGAAGTATTATGTATCAGATAATTATCCTGAGGCAGATAATTGCCGTAATCATTTGCCCTGAACAATGCTATATACCCCTCTCCATTCTTGTTGTAGGCAATATACAGATTGTTTTCATCATAGGCCTTTATGCTTACCGGATTATCGATCCCGAACCCGTTAAGTGATACCTGGAAAATCATGTTCGAAATAAAATCATCATTCCGGCCGACCTGGAACACCTCAACATTATAGGCCCCGCTTTCTCCGCTCAATACAAAAATCTTGTTCGAGCCGTCCTGCATCGGCACCACAGACATCGAGATCGGTTTTTTTACTATGGCATTGGAAGCTTCCTTAATCTGTTCATGGATGATTATCTGGTCGCTTGCAGTAAAATAATTACCGTCATTTGTTATAACCTGAACTTTAGGTTTGACAAGCCCCAGTGTCGAATAACTGTGCTGCCATTCGTGCGTTTTTCCCAGTGCAGGATTATCAACCATATCGACAGCGTCATAGTTTCCGTCACCGTCAAAATCGATACTCCAAGAAGCAATATTATCAACATTTGCCTTGCATTTAATATCGACGTTTATGTTTGCATTTTCACCCTCTTCGGCATGGGTGCTCAAATCCAATTCGATAGGCTTGACCATTTCATTTGCAAATGCATCAATCTTCTTTTTAAATGTTTTTCCCGAAGGCATTACAACAACCATGTTAAGTTCCGTCATTGCTTCTCTTTCAGCTGTACCGGGATTTACAAATACGTCATCGATAAGGAAAGTCCTGTCTTCATTTATCTTTGCTTTTTTCCACCCTGAATAATCACCTGTGCCGGTATCTTTGGACATTGCATCAAACAGATAGATGCTCAAAACAGTATTGACAGAACTGTTTATTTTACCCACTACAGACATCGGTGCATAAACAATTTTCTTGTTTAATGCGGGGAAGACAATGTTGGTGATAGTATTGTCAACATTCAAGGTATAATCGGTAAAATTACCAACCTTATCATAAGCTGTAATGGTAAACGGGTTGTTGCCGTCGTAGTCAAGGTCAACATCGTCTATTTCAAAACTGCCGTCACTGTTGAAATTTACCCTTGCATCGTTCATTGTTAAATCAGATAATGAAGCGTCGGTTACTGCCCCGGCATCCCCGATGATCCTGATTTGTTCGCATATTCCGTTTTCAACAAGTGTTTTTTCATATCTTATTTTCGAAGGATCAAATACAGGTTTGTTTACATCAACAAAGAATACCGAACTGATTTCCGGGGATTCTACACCGTTATACATCGCCTTGACCCTGAGGCTGTGATAGCCTTCTGTCAGATTATAAGCCTCAAAAGTTCTCCATGTATTTTTATATGCAGTCCAGCCGCTGTTATCAAAATTGTATGAATATTCAATATTGTTGTCAAACTGTCCGTTATAATGGCCGATCCAGCTGAAGGATACATTATTATATCCTATCAGTGATTTGACTTCATTGGTAAAATATATTTCCGGAGCATTCTTGCTGTTGGAAACAGTCAACTGGGCCTTTCTTATAATACCCTGATCATCCGCCTTATCACTGTAGACACTGATATAAATATTCGATACCCCGCTGGTTACAGTTACATCGTTGATGACAACATAACCGTTTGAAAACAGGATATTATGGCGGTTATCGGTATAAACCGGGTTGGCATTGTCAGACGGATCATAAACAGCAAGATCATACAAAAGATTTTCCAGATTGCTTTGATTATATTTCAGCAGCAACTGGGCCTTATTGTTCTTTTTGTCCAGATATAATAATGAAAAATCAACAATTGAAAGTGTTTTTTCCTGAACCGATTTCGGCTCGGAATTTTCAGTTTGAGTTCTTTCCCTGTCAATTACCAGATTTTTGGTGTTACAATTTATGCCGTTATAAAACAGGTTCAACGTACAGTTATATTTTCCATACGTGTTACTATCCGAATTATCCTTAAAAATATCATCATAATACAGGTTGATAAGGCTGGCATTAAACTTCACGCTCCCGCTGTATTTTATTGAATTATTCGTCTGATTGGTCAGATCATACCTGACTTCAAAACCGCTCAAATCTATATCCTTGGTTGAAGTATCGGATATTGACATTTCTATCTTGTATTCCTGATCACCTGATTTAACGGGAACAGCATTCAATACTGCACCGTTGATTATTCCCTGCAGCAAGGGATTAACCATGTCTATTCCATTCGCATCGGCAAGAGCATTCTTGAAATAGAACGGATAAATTTTCCAGTTTATTGTCCCTCCGTCAGGAACATTGAGCCCCTTGAAATTCACAACAAGCCTGTTGTTGTTTACCGTTAAATAAACACTGCTGCCGCTTACCTGTTGAAAATTACTGTCAAGCATTATCCATTTGGTCAAATCCTGGTTGATAAAATCCTGTGTAACATAAAAAGTCTGGGTGTTGCTGCCATATGTAATTTCCACTGCAAAGCCGGCATACTTGGCTTCCTGAATTTCCCTGATATATGAATTGTCATATTCAACATCAATGAAAGCGTCAATAGTGCTGCCGTAAATAATGAACGGCGTTACCCCTCTCAGGATGAACTCCGGCTTGTCGTCTTTTGTGAAACTGAAAATATTATCGTAATTGTAAACTTTTGAATTTGGATCTGAGCCGGCCCCTATAGTCATCTGAGATTTCAAATTATAAATACCGGACGGCAGGCTGCCAAAATCTATGCCCGGTTTGGTTACATCATCAGTAATATAGGTCTGTAAAAGTTTTTCTCCGCCTTTTTTGGTTAATGTATATTGTATGTTTGCAGCAGAGTATGAGTTATTATTTTTTGATATTGACAGTTTATTATTATCATCATAAGCAAATGATAACGGATTTCTTTCTTCAAATCTGTTATTATAATATACCGAACTTATGGAAACGTCATCAATATAACCGTCGGCAAAAGTAATATTTGAGTTGTCAGAGCCTATTGTTACTGTTGTCAATGAATGGTTATTGTAAGTTAGAGCAGTCCCTTCAATATTCTGTGCAATTTTATCGTTGACATACAAATATTCACAGGAATTCCCCCCATCCAACGAATAGGAAAATTGTATATACTGCCAGCCGGTTCTTACAGGGATATTTGATTGTTTTGTTTCACCGTTCAGCTTTGATGTAAAATAATAACAAGCAACGCCGTCCTTATTGGGTTTGGAGCCTATCTCTACAATGTCGCTGTCAAATATCACTGTCCCATAATTTGAGAAACCGTCTTCATTTGTGTTCAAAGGTTTGTACCACAACGATACTGTGCCGGTATTCTGAAACATGTAATTTGTGCTGACATTGGATTTTTGAAGCGAACCCGGTATCGCATAATCACCTTCATTCAGGATCATGTTTTTATCAAGAATAATGTAAGTATCGCCTGAATTTGTTGATTGGCTGATCTCGATATATATGACGACCCTGGTCGGCGTGGAGCCGTCATGATTGTAGACAAAATGGAATTTCCCCTTCTGGAGCTTGAACTCCTGTGAATTACCGTTTATCTCAAATACCAATTTTGCATCACCGGATAGATCCACTACATTTCCGGTAACGGAATAATACATGTCCGGTTTTAAACCATTGCTTCCGAATGTATTGCCGAAATAATACCTGCCGATTGTCCCATTGCTCTGCTTGGTAATTTTAAAAGAATTACTGTCATTCAGACTGGGTATAACATTGACACAAACGGGGTTATTGGCGCTTGATAATATTACGGTATTATCCGTTGTGGCATCAAAATAATTATGATGTATATTTGTCGCCCTTAAAGACCCGGAATTGCTTTCATCATAGTTTGAATTTTCCGTGCTGCAAAACCAGTCAGACTGGCTGTAAGGTTTCAGTTTATAATATGGATTACCGGCAGCATCCGCTATATCATTAGTAGCATCATTAAAATGGTATTCATAATTATTTGTCGCATTGTTTACGTCATTATCGCCTGCTGCATCAGGATAAATTGCTGCTATCTGATCTTTTAATCCGGTTATATCCGAACTTGTCAAAATGGCATCAGCATAAAACGGCATTTTTATGGAAAAATGTCCATTCTTTGTATAATCCTTGTCTCCAAAATAATATGGAACATTACTGTCTAAAATCACGGGACTTAACTCACTTACATCAATTTTCTGCGGAGCTTCATTATTGACAGACAAAGTAAGGTTATTATTGTCAACCGAAACAATGACCAGATTCCACTCTTTGTTTGCTGTGAATGGAATTGGTATACGCTCAGGATAATATGCCCCGCTGGAATCCGTTTGAATCAATGCCAATTTATTGTCTTTATCATACCCGATAAATAAAGAGCCATTTGCAGGATTTTCATATAAAGTCAAAACACGTCTGTATTCACCGTCTTTCAGCGGCTCATAATAAGACTCTTTATCATGCCTGAACCAGAATACAAATGAAATGGCATTCGATTTTAAATCATGATTAAAAGGCTGATAAAACGGGACTTCCTTGAATTTGGAATCATCATCAAGAACAGTGGCATTAAAATTTGATCCTGTAAAAGAAAATCCCTCGTTCAAAGTGATTGAATTATTTGCCGTTAAATTAAGGGAAGCATTACCGTCGATGCTGAATGTTTTATCATCGCTGCTGTCTGCGCATGTTATCGACCCCGGTCTGTTTTCAGTAATATCACCTGTTTCATCTCCTGTCAAAGTAACATTGTCATTATAAAATTTTGTATGTAATGGAGGTACGGGTTTGGATATATCATTTGTGAAGCTTGCAGATCCGTCATACTGATAATATATATTATCAAGATTTATCTTTACAAGCTGCGGAGGCTGTGGACGACTCAGTCCGGGATTCACACCGGCGAATGGCGGTGAAGAGTCACCACTTTTCCCTGATTTATCATCGACATGCACATATATAGTCCTGTCAGAACTCGGTATAATATCATCATAAGGATAAGTGTCCAGATTATCCCATGTAACTTCATAGATATTTTCTCCAAGATACTGATAAACAGAAGGTTTTACATCCAGAAGCGCATTATTATAAAAAAGAGAAACCGTCTTGATGTTGGCCTCGTCTACCCTTGCCGTTAATTTTACAAGTTTGCTAAAATTATCATCATACTTATAGGAAGTGATATAAACTGCCGGCGCTTCACTGTCATACAGGAATGAATAATTTTTTACCTGCTGGCTCGTATCTATACCGGTATATTTTACGGCAACATTATTCCATCCTTCGTTTATTTTTTCCCTGGAAAAATCCACCTGTAAATTTGTGGCGCTTGTGCTGTCATTCAATATTTCATTGTCATTTAAAATCACCTGTACCGTCGACATGGAAGGTTTATCAATCGACATTACCGGCAATTTGTTATTGTCACTGCTGTTATCATAATAAACACCATTTTGAATATTGAAATCCACATTAAACTTGATATCGCTTGTCTGAGTCAAATCAAAAAGGAAATCCTCCATGCCTGCAATACCGGATGATGAAGAGGAAATCGGTTGGTATTTATCACTGTAAATTTTCCACTGTACCCTGTTAAACCCGTTTTTCAAACCATGGGCGGAGGACAGAGAATAAACATTACCGCTGTCATCAACAACATTATAACATTTGTAGCCGTCATCGCTTGTATACCCCGGCTCTAAAACCAGTCTGCCGTTTATTGCGTGATCAGAATCAAAATTGGTCACAAGGGTTATCATGGCAGAAGAAGGAATGAACCTGTTGAACCTGATCCTTACAGGTTTGTTAAGATTGTTGATTTCTGTCTGACTCCATTTATCGGTGGTCATCAAACTGAAATCCGGGACAATATAGGTATTCTGGAAATTCTTGTTTGCAACTATCTGCACCCCTGTTGATAACGGGCTTTGAAAAGGAGCTGTCGGAATAAAGCCTATCCTGTATGAACTGTTTTCACAGTTTTCATCCATATCAATATTCACATTTACGTTAAATTTTCCGATATCATCAACAGGTATTATTATCTCCTGCGTCCCGTTATCAAAGGTGAGCCCTGTATCGTAACTGACCACCCTGATCTGGTATACCCTGCTCAGTGATTTGACCTCTCCCTTCACCGTTAACTTCGTGGAGTATTTATATGGTGAAGA
The DNA here is from genome assembly GCA_046703745.1 of Spirochaetota bacterium. Classification (GTDB taxonomy): domain Bacteria; phylum Spirochaetota; class GWE2-31-10; order GWE2-31-10; family JAFGQB01; genus CAZHHK01. The sequence goes on along the minus strand of JBJKSS010000276.1, from coordinate 6,474 downwards.
AATGGACTCATTTACGTCAAGAGAAATCCTTTTCTTGAATGGAATATTATTATATGTAAAAGTATCTGTAAAATCTTTGTCGCAATTTTCATTGGTTATAATTATTGACTGCTGGTCAGCAGGAAGGTTATAAACAACATCAGGGTATTGGTCAATGACTTTATATTCTTTCCTTAATCCTCCGGGATTTTCAACATATAAAATCAACCTTTGCCGCCCGGGAAATAATTTGATCTTTTGATTTGTAAATTTGTAGTATACGTATCCGGGCAAGTTGGTTACATCATCCTGATTGGGCCAATCACCCGGCTGAATTGATGTAACCGCTGAATCCCCGCTGTTATCATTCAAAAGTCCCTTGTTTATCAAAACAAGGCTTTCGGTATCTCCGTTGTATACATAAGAATACTGCTCATAGCCTGCAACAGCACCGGTCAACCCGTAATAATACCCGCTTACCTTTAATGTTTCTTTATCAGTATTAATGACATTGGGATCCAGCTGATCAAATGTCAAAACATCATCGCTTTGATCCTTAAAATCTATATTGCAAATATCATTTGTAGAATCAAATATGTTGACCTTGAAATTCAGGCTGGCCTTGTCCCCATTTGAATTAATACATTCAATATTGACAGGAACCTCGTTTTGATTTGATTTGATTTCATAGTCATAAGAAAAAGACCTGTCCCTGGCAAGAACGCACTTTATACCATTGATATATGCTTCATTGACACTCTGGTCATAAATAAATCCCTTTATCGGGATTGTTAAAGTCGGAGCGCTCGGTCTTGCCACCTTGACTACGATTTTATTATAGATCGTAAAATTACTGATTTCCGGACTTATATCATCAAGACTTGCCAAATCAAGATCAAAATTCATGTTTGTGCCCTTTTGCAGATCGCTGAAATCAACATAAACAAGATATTTACCGGTATTTTCATCATAATCACAGGTAATCGTATAAAGATCGCTTTTTTCTTTAATAAAATCCTTTATCGATTCCTTTGCAACAGATACAGCTGCACCGCTCGAAGCAAGGATAGAAGAAAAACCGAATTTTACAGGATCACCCGAGAAGTCAAGGTCTATCCATTTTGCATCAATCATGAAACTGAATGCCTTTACCCCTTCTATATCAGCATTGTTATACGAAAAATCAGCCGTCCCGCTCAGCTCTTTTGTGGTAGTATATCTATATATATCCTTGACAGCATTATTCAACCCGAACAGATATGTTGCACCAAAATCAGAAACCAGCATATCATAGCTGTCGGCATTTATATCAAACCCGGTATTATCATAATTTGACTGTGAATCCTTGTAAAAAGTATTGAATAAAATCCTGCCACTCACATTCCTGTAATTTTCATCGGAACTATTGTCAACGCTTTTGACCATAAAGTTAAAAAATTCATTTTTAGAATCAATCCCGATTATTTTATCTTCATCGGATTTAATATCCTTGTTGTCATTCAGGCTGATATAGTATGCCGATAAATCTCCTGAATATTTATTTTCCATTACTGTATAAGTATTGTTTCCCTCGCCATACAACAGATAAACATCGTACCCGCTGTCCGGATATTTTGCATACAAAATTTTGGAAAATGTTTTGTTAATCACTTCTGCCGGGGTATTATCCGTAAAACTGCTGCCATTCAATTTATAAAAATATACCTCGCCCGTAACTGTCCTTATGAATGCGGTATTTATGTCATCATTCAGATAAAATTGTGATATTTGGAAAGCATTATTAAACGGGATTTTACCTGTCGAATTGGGAATTAATTTGCCGCTGCTGTCTGTCAGTGTAAAGACATTGAAATAATATAAATATGAAAAATTATTGCCGTATAAATAAATATTGCCGTTTTTATTCTGTATAAACTGAACATCCGGCAGCGGATCACCCATAATTATGTTTATAAGTGATGTCCCCTGCAGCAGGTATAACCCGGAATTGGCATTTGTGAACAAATTGGAAACGCCGACAAGTATCCCGGCAGAGGTATAGCATAAACTGTAGCCGTACATATCGGATCTGGAAATCAGCATACTCCAGTCGCTTTTTCCGAGTTCTTTTTTATAGATTCTCATAGTATTGCTTTTGTCATTAAACATCAGATAAAGAGTGCCGTCAGGTGCCTCTATGAAATCCTGAATCTTGATATTTTTAAAAGCGGATATTTCTGTAACCTGGTTTATATTGGTTTTTAAGGCAAAATTTCCATTATTATTAATTTCAATATTTGAGTTTTGCAGAGGATCAACGCCGGGATTAACATTGAAATTTTTAAGTTTGTTGGCCGAATCAAAAATCTCTTCACTGTAAATGTTCGGCTGTATCAGGTCAATGGACAGTCTGTTAGAGTCAACATAAACATACCTGTGTATTTCACTGTCAGATACAGCCCCTGATTTGTTTTTCCATGCAATGATTTCGATTTCTCCTGACTCAAGTCCATTCAATGATACGTCTTTATCCAAAAGAAACATATATGCCGAGGATGCATTTGCAATATCGGTTTCTTCAATGCTGCATGGTTGGTTATTTACAAGGGTTCTGTCCGGCAAAAGCAAATTTTTCGGGTGATAAATTACGGATACATTTACCGTATTGGGAACATTTTGATCATTGTAAAGCGAACTGATTTCACCTTTTATAATTATCGTGTTTACCGTCCCGGACTTGAATATCTGTCCTTCAAGCGGAGTGGAAAACCTGAATATGGAATCATCTTTTTCATAATAAACAGTTATGCTGTCTGTATAAACAACACCATCTTTTGTGGTAACCGTTGCTGTTATCGTGTTGAATCCTTTTTTGAGCCATATTCGTGTAAAATAAACATCGCGGCCGTTATATTTCTCTCCGGTAATGGTTGCATTTGTATTATTCACAAGAACCCCGTCAAAGGAAGATGCAACCTTTATCGAGATTGAGTCGGTGTTAACAAGTGAATGATCCAGAGGATTGATTATTTTAACGAACAGATCATCCTTAGACTTATAGACCCTCACAGTATCACTTGCTATCAAAATCCCGTTATTATCATAAAGTTCAGCCTTTATCCTGTTAAAACCTGATCCCAAAGGAACCGTGTAATTTGAAAGGCTGCCGTTCTCACATAAAACCGGCGATGATTTATATGCAATATCCTCATTGGATAAAACAACCGTATACCCTTTACCATTTGACAATATTGCACTTACATCAACACTATCGGTATAAAAAACCTCGTTGGCATAAGGTATCTTTATCTTTATAAAACTGCTTGTTGAATAGCTTCCGATGCTGAAATTAGCCGTATTAACCCAGTCAGCATTTATAAGGTTACCGGAGCCATCCTCCATCCTGTTTTCCTTAAAGCTCAGGTTGTAAGATGCTCCGGGACTTCCCGGCCCGATAACCCTGAATTTCACTTCACACAAGGTCCCCGCCGAAAGAGTGACGATTTTATCCCCCGTCAATGCATAAGAGACCACAATGCTGCTGCCCCGTACCGTGCTGGTTGAAGGATCGGTTGTCGCATATAAAAAATCCTTGTCCTTGGCTTCATTCTGCACCAGGGAGCCGCTGTCTATGCCCTCATAGGATAGGACGGAGCTGTTGTAATTCAACTTGAAATAAAGACCATGATATGAAACATTATCCGGATTTGACAGGTCAATTGTAACCTTGATCTGGTCTCCCACATTGTAATTCGTCCTGTCAGTAGATGCCTTTACGGCCGGGGCCGCAAACATCGACATGCCTGCCGACAGAAATAAAATCATAAAAATTGAAATTAAAAATTGTTTTTTCATCAAAATGACTCCTTTGACAACCAGATCAAAAAATTTTATCTAAATTACTTATTTATTAAATTACCGTTTATTGATAATATATGTATAATTAGCATTGTTCAACTCATCAAGGTTGATTACCCGACGGTTATTATTTTCAGCAGTGTCATGCTTTTTGTCTTCGCCGGAAGACTTGCCGCCCGAAACATCGCCCCTTTCGTTTACCACTGCAATTTTTTTATCAGCATTCTTATTTTTATTCATGGCATATTTATACAAATCCTCAACCCTGCTGTCATCAAGCATCACTATAACAGAATCACTCTCAATGCCGCGTGTATTCTTTAAATATTTAAAATCATAATTCAGCTTTTTCCTGTTAAAAAGCGTAAATATGAACACATCATCCGGCATTTTGGCAAGCTCATCCTTTAATGAAATCTTGAAACGGCAGTTGATATTTTCGTTCAACGGCAGGGTATAATGATCATCTGCGATCCCGTCGGGGGTAATAAGACTGTAATCATCACTGTCGTTGTCTTTTTTGAATACATAATATTTGCCGTTGCCGGTCCTGTTCCAGCTTAACTCAAGAATGTTGTTTTTTTTGTCAAATTTATAGGTCAATCTAATTTCGGTTTTGTTGTCATTGCATTCCGAAGAATTTATTACAAAAGGCGAAATAATCAAAATGAATAAAGTAATCATTAATGCAAAAAATTGCCTTGTCCCGGGAATTTCCACAAAGTATATTTTTGATTGCCTGTTCATTGAAACAACTCCTTTTATGTTAAAGCAAAACGTACCTGAATATGTTTCAGGCGCCTTATTTATTAATTATTATGCAGGATTTATGCCTGAATCCAATGAAGCAGACAAAACTCCTCCGGTATATTAATCGCTTGAAAGGCGAAAATCTATCGGTTTTTTTAAAAAAAACAATATTTTTAGGACACGAAGTTAATTTTGAAGCTAAACCCCAACCCTCTTCTTCGTGTTCTTCCTCTTCTCTTCGCGCACACCTGCCCCGCACTACACATAAAGCGGGGTCGTGTCCCGGCTCTTTTTTTAACCGCCCGCTTCACTAGAGGACGCACGAGAGCACAGAGAAAACAAAAAACTCTCCTGTCTTCTCTTGCAGCCTCTCGCGATCTCTAGTCCCTTATCAGGGACGGGCGGTGAACTATTTTCCCCTTTTTTAACCGCCCGTGCCGAATTAATTCGGCACTAGAGGACGCAAGAGAACGCAGAGAGAAAAAACTCCTGAAATCTTCTCTTGGGCACGCCTCTATTCTCTCACTCCTTCACTTCCTCAAGGTATGCATAATCCCCAATCAGTGAAATCGGATTAAATCAGCTTTAATCCGTGGGAGTATAAATATATCAAAAAACTTTCATTTCATCTCGGAAAACTGACTCAATTAATTAGGGTCATAGTTACACTACATCTTCTTTCAATACCATCGTTGTACAAATTGGTTATAACTATTTTTTTGGGCCTTTTCTTTTCTTATTTGTACTCTTAATATTATTTATGTAATTATCATATTTATTATTGACTTCATCTTTTTCTTTAGATAAATTAACTATTTGATCACTCAATTTATTTTTTTCATCTAATGAAAATGAAGCTTTAAATTTTTTATTTAAATCATTAATTCTTTTATTCAATTTATTTATTTCTTCATTTTTCTTTTTATATAATTCATTTATTTGAGTTTTTATATTTTCATTTTTAATATAAGAATTCATTTTTGTATATAAGATGAAAATTACTAACAATATGATAAGAATAATTGTAAATAATGTTTTTTTATTCATTTTTTTCCTTTTTCTGTTCATTTAGATTCCTTTCTTTATTATTTATATTATCAATATCTTTTATATAATGATCATATTTATTATTAATTTCATCTTTTCCTTTAGATAAATTAATTATTTGATCATTTAATTTATTTTTTTCATCTAATGAAGTTGAATTTTTTAATTTTTTGCTTAAATCATCAATATTTTTATTTATTTTATCAATTTTTTTATCTCTTCTTTCATTAATTTCTTTTTTAATATTATTAATTACTTTTTCTGCTGTCTTATCTGATGTTTTTGCAAGTAACTCACCACTTGTAAATCCTAAAAATCCAGATAATACTTTTGCTATATTTCCTTCTGGAAAAAGCATTCCCCCAATAGTTAAATAAAAATTCATTAAAGTATTTTGATCTGACTTTTGCCTTTTCGTTTCTTTTGCAAAATCTACAAGTTTTGCACTACTCCAACCTTTATTCCAATCGTTTATATCCATATAAGTAGCATCATACCATATACATTCTTTTATTCTTACTTTAACCAATCCCGTTGGGTCCGTGAAACACAGCGGATTATCATTACAATACACATACCAATTTGTACCACTTTGCACCGGATCAACATTAATAAACCTTCCCGTAGTCGCGTCGTAATACCGTGCATTGAAGTAATACAAATTGGTCGCATCATCCAGTTCCTTCCCGCCATAGCTGTACTTTGCCTTATCACCCGGATCATTGCCAGCTGCGTCCATCCTCTTCAACTGCTCCCCGAAAGCCCTGTATTCATACTTGACTTCGAGCGTTCCGTCAGATTTAGTCACGCACTTTGTTGAGTTAAGGTGATCGAGATGATACCAAAATCTCTCGACAACTC
>JBJKSS010000275.1:0-3459 GCA_046703745.1 Spirochaetota bacterium | reverse complement strand
CTTATGTTGGCCCTGATCAATAAAGTCCTTTACGAGAGCGAGGAACGCTACAAAATACTTGTAAAGACTTTGCCCGAAGCGCTGATAGTCTGCATTGAAGAGAAGATAAAATTCGTTAATCCTGCAGGCGTCAATCTTTTCGGAGCGTCAAACAGGAATGATCTTATTGATAAACTGCTTTATGATTTTTTGCCGGAACCGGACAGGGATAAATTCAGGCAGATGACTGCTTCGCCAGAATATGAATGGAAGCAGCCCGAAGAGCTCGGTTTCATTGCAAAAAGCGGCAATCTGTTTTATGGTGAGATTACAGTGGTACCTGTATTGTGGGAAAACAAACAGGCACGGCAATTGATAATAAGGGATATAACAAAACGTAAAACGGCTGAGGAAAAACTGAAGGTTGCGAGGGATGCGGCCGAGAGGATGAGCGGGTTCAAGAGCCAGTTTATAGCGAATATAAGCCATGAGCTGCGTACGCCGATCAATGCAATTTCCGGTTATGCACAAATTATCAAAAAGGCGGATAACCTGACTGACAAGCAGCTTGATTGTGTCGAAATAATTTTAAAAAGCGGCGAACATTTGCTAAATATGATCAATGACCTTCTGGATATGTCAAGGATAGAGGCCGGCAGGATGAAGCTTGAAAAAAAACAGTTCCCTCTGCCCGAACTTTTGAAAAACGTATGTGAATTCATACGGCTGCAAACTGAAGAAAAAAATCTGTCATTTGTTCTCGAATCTTCGTCTGGCGTACCCGCTTCTATCATAGGTGATGAGGTAAGGCTGCATCAGATATTACTGAATCTTTTAAGCAATGCCGTGAAATATACCGATAATGGCAGTATAGTATTGAGGGTGAGCGTAGTGAACAGCAAGGGCTCATCGGATAACGCAAAGATTCATTTTGAAGTCGAAGACAGCGGTGTAGGCATACCTCGTGACCAGTTTGAAATTATTTTTGATTCATACAGGCAGCTTGACAATTTAAAATACAGACCAAATGGCACGGGACTTGGTCTTGCCATCAGCAGGAGCCTGGTAGAGTTGATGAAGAGCGAGTTGTACGTTAAGAGTGAAATAGACCGGGGCAGTACATTCTGGTTTGATCTTGAGCTTGAGTCCGGCTGTGATGATTACGAGAACGTAAATTATTCGAGTTCTGCCGTGGGCAACAATGATGAGATCATAACAGATGAAACGGTATTGCCGCCCCGGAATGAACTGGAAAAGTTGTATTCTCTTGTTAAGCTCGGGGATATCATGAATGTCAGGGATTTTATAGAAAACCTCTTGTCCATTAATCCTGTAAATAACTGTTTTGCATCACGATTGAAAATGTTGGCCAAAAATATTAATCTGATTGACCTTGAATTGTTGCTGCAAAAATATCTGAAGGGGAATGCCGATGGATCTCAACCAATCAGGTAAAATTTTAATAGTCGATGATGACACGGACAGCCTGAATGTTATTCTGGAAATAATGAAATTGTCAGGCTATCATTCTCATGTTGCCGTTGATGGTGAAAGTGCCGTGCATAAAGCGATGATGATAAAGCCCGATCTGGTTTTGATGGATATAATGATGCCCGGAATCAGCGGTTTCGAAGCATGCAGAAGGCTTAAAAACGACAATTCAACGAAAGATATACCGGTTATATTCATAACTTCACTGGACGATACGGTCAGCAAGGTCAGGGGATTCGAGGCAGGGGGGATTGACTATATAACAAAGCCGTTTCATCATGAAGAAGTGCTTTCCCGGATTGGCGTCCATCTTGCTAAATACAAACTGTATGTCAGGCTCCAGCAGAGCGAGGCAAGGTATCGCAGCCTTATGGAAATGTCTCCCAATGCCTGTCTTGTAAACAGGGATAACAGTATCATAATGGTCAACACCGCCGCGCTAAAGCTTTTTGGCGCTTCCGATTCAGGAGAGATAACAGGCAAATCCCCGCTTGATTTGATGCACCCGGATTATCATGAGTCCATGGCCGAACGGATTAAAAAATTGCAGGCTGGGGAAAAAATTCCGCCTGCAGAAGCAAAAATTGTGAGGTTTGACGGCGGGCAGCGGGATGTTGAGATAATGATCGCCCCTATTGTCGATCTTGATGAAAAATCGGCCATTCAGGTAGTATTGCAGGATATTACGGAGAGAAAGCACAAAGAGGAAGAACTGTACAAATTAAACAGGACATTGAAGGCCATGAGCCACAGTAACCAGGCAATGATGCAGGTGAATAATGAAATGTCCTATCTTGATGAAGTTTGCAGGATAATACGTGAAGACTGCGGTTATTCAATGGTCTGGATAGGTTATGCTGAAAATGACGAAGCAAAATCGATAACTCCTGTAGCGTACGCCGGTTTTGAGGAAGGGTATCTGGCCGGCATGAAATTAACCTGGGAAGACGCAGAGAGGGGACGGGGGCCTACAGGTACCTCTATCCGTACAGGTAAAATATCAATGTGCAACGACATGCTGACCGATCCTGATTTTTTGCCATGGCGTGATGAAGCAATAAATCGCGGATATGCATCTTCGATCGTGTTTCCTCTTTCGAATAACGGCATTGTATTCGGCGCAATGACGATTTATTCGACAATTCCGAATGCATTTTCAAATGATGAAATAAAACTGCTTAAGGAACTTTCGGGAGATCTTTCCAAAGGTATAACTAATTTCAGATCGTTGTATGCCAGGGAAAAAGCTGAGGAAATATTGAGACGGGACAAGGAAACCATTGAAAAGCTTGTAAGAGAAAAATCCCATGAACTGGCCAATGCACAGATACAGCTTGAGAGATCAAAAAGACTTTCCGATATAGGCACACTGGCTTCAACGGTTGCGCATGAATTAAGGAACCCTCTTGGTGTCATTCTCATGGCAGTATCCAATATCAAGAGAAAGTCTAAAAACGAAATACTTGACCGTCATATAAACAATATCGAAAAAAAAATTGCGGATTGCGACCAGATAATAAACAACCTCCTGTATTATTCAAGGATAAAGGATCCAAGCTTTGAAAAAATACCGATTGACGTCATTCTCAACGAGTGCATAGCCCTGACAAAAAAACGATCCGGCAAGAAAATCATGGTAAGAAAAATTTACGGTGCCAATAAAAATGTTATGATAGAAGCCGATCCGCTCCAGATGAAGGAGATATTTTCCAATATTCTGAATAATGCCTGTGACGCGGTTAAGGATATGGAAGGCAAAATAGAAGTAAGTATAATCGATAACATGGAAACCATAGACATCCGGATCGAAGACAACGGATCGGGGATCAGTGAAAAGGATCTGGGCAGTATATTCGATCCTTTTTTTACGACGAAGACCAAGGGCACGGGGCTCGGTTTATCCGTGTGCAGCCATCTTGTCAATCTTCACGGAGGCAGCATTTCTATAGACAGTAATATAAACAAAGGTACAGCAGTCAAGATCAGTCT
>JBJKSS010000274.1:0-6023 GCA_046703745.1 Spirochaetota bacterium | reverse complement strand
ACACGGCACTGCTCCCAAGTATGCGGGATTGGACAAGGTTAATCCCGGTTCATTGATTTTGTCCGGCGTGATGCTTTTGGAACATATCGGCTGGAAGGAAGCGGGAAATTTAATTATTGAAGGACTGGAAAAAACGATAAGCTCCAGGAAGGTCACCTATGATCTTGCAAGAATGATGGAAGGCGGGATCGAGATCAAGTGCTCGGAGTTTGCGTCCGAAATAGTTAAAAATTTTAATTGACAATACGGTGAATATATTATATTTAAACAGACTGATTTTTGAATATTTTAGAAAAAAAATTTGTTTTGATTTTTTTTGTAAATTTATACCATGAAAAAAATCCCGAATGAATTTTTTTTGGTTTTTGTGCATTCATGTATATGAAATGCAAAAAAATTTTTTTTTAAGGACAAAAAACGAATGAATGCTTTAGGAACACATCTTATAGTCGAACTTTACGACTGTGATCCGGTGCTTATCGACGACATTGAAGTGATCGAAAGCACTCTGCTGGAAGCTGCCGAGATATCCGGAGCCGATATTCTCAAACATTACTTCCATAAGTTTTCTCCTCAGGGAGTGACAGGTGTCATCGTTATTTCTGAATCACATTTTTCGATTCACACCTGGCCAGAATATGGTTATTGCGCACTTGACATTTTTACATGCGGTGATCATATTCAAAATGATATCGCTCTGTCGCATATCAAGGAAAATCTTAAAGTAGGCAACATGTCAGTCGTTGACATAAGACGTGGAAACCTGAATATTCCTGAAAATAATTTAAGTCATAAACCATGGGTGAAAATAGGATGACACAAACATTAGTCAGTTTTGAAGAACTGGAAAAACAATTCAAAGATATGAATGCATGGGGCCTTGCCAGTGCCATTGATATTCATGACTGCAACCCGGATTTTATAAGGGATGCAGATAAAATAAAGGAATTTGTGGATCAACTCTGCAAATTAATAGAAATGAAAAGATTCGGGGAATGCGTTGTTGTAAACTTCGGTGAAGATGAAAGGGTCAGCGGGTTTTCAATGACTCAATTAATTGAAACTTCCCTGATATCCGCACATTTTGCGAATTTGACCAACACCGTATATCTTGATGTATTCAGCTGCAAGCTTTATAATCCGTATGAAGCGGCGGATTTTGCAAAGGAATTTTTTGAAGGTAAGGACTGCAATCTGCAGATAACTTTCAGGAAATAACCGGTGCATAAGAATTTGAAACTACTCAAGAATGATTCGTGGATAAAAGACAGCTATGATGCCGGCAGGGGAAGAAGTCTCACCGTCAGGATAAAAAAGCATATCTGTTCATACAGGTCAAAATTCCAAAAGATTGACGTGTATGATTCTTCAAGCTTCGGCAGGATACTTACACTGGACGGCGTGGTTATGCTTACCGAATTTGATGAATTCTCATACCATGAAATGATAACTCATGTTGCGATGAATGTCCATCCGTATCCGAAAAAGGTTCTTGTTATCGGAGGCGGGGACGGCGGCACCATCAGGGAAGTTCTCAAACACAAGGTGGATGAGGTTCATCTTTGTGAGATTGATGAGGAAGTGGTGAAAGCCTCAAGGAAATATTTCCCCAAAATTGCCGGGAGCTTCAGGGATGAAAGGGTCAAATTGTTCTTTGAAGACGGTGCAAAATTCGTCAAGGCATGTACCGGCGTTTATGACATCATTATAGTGGATTCTTCCGATCCTGTGGGGCCGGCTGAAATCCTTTTCAGGGAACAGTTTTACAGGGATATGCATGATGCACTGACGGCCGACGGCATTGTAATAACACAATCCGAAAGCATGTTTTATGACAACGGGCTTATCAAGAAAATTTTTGATTTTAACAGAAAAATTTTCAAGGCGGCTAAATACTATTACACAATGATACCGACATATCCGTCGGGTTCGATCGGATTTTCTTTCTGTTCAAAAAAATACGACCCCGTAAAACATGCGAGAGATAAAAAAATCGGGGATTTGAAGTATTACAACATTGATATTCATAAATCATCATTCATTCTTCCTGCATTCATGAACAAAATTTTATATAAATAAAAAAAGGAGCGTATTGCTCCTTTTTTTATTGTCAGTCAATATATTTTTTTATTTCCTCTTCGTAATTCTCGATGAATATCCTGTCTGCTTCACACAAGTCCAGGTTTTTAAGTTCTGCAAAAGTGACAAAATTTGCCCCCTTGTGCACCTTCAGCTTTATTTTTTCATGGTCGCATTCTATTAAAAAAAACATGAGGACAAGAGCCTTGTCGTTGTAAACGGTCTCCGAACTTCCAATTTCCTGGATCACCGTTATATCGGTATCGAATTCTTCCCTGAATTCCCTGATCAATGCATCGTCATACGCCTCATCCTCTTCGAGTTTGCCTCCAGGCAGCTCCCATTTTAACGGAGGATCATCATTTTCTCCCCTTTGAGCAACAAAAAGTTTGCGGTTTTTTACGAGGAATGCTGCTGATATGTTTTCATAATCTGGGACCATTGTTTCTGACTCCTTTGTTAACCTTTCCATCAAGTGCCTGTTTGTAAACCAGCCAATTTCACGTCAATAAAATTGATTATTGCAAATAGGTACTGGATGGATAACCCGGAATACTTTAATATATTGTTACTATTCAGCGGGCAATAAAATAATGCTTTAATCGAGCACTCAACTGTTGACAACGCCGTTTTTTAAATAAAGTTGCATCCGGCAACAGTTGAGTGCTCGATTGTCCGTTAAATAAAATACAGCTGAATAGTTACAATATATTTATATAATATCATTCGATAATAATAAAGCAAAATTTGAAAATATATGCCGAAAAGCATATATTTTTTAAATAAAAAAAGATTTATTTTTTCATCGGGAAAAAAGTGTTTTACGTTTATTATTCGAAAGTGAGGGTTATTCTTCTGGCTCCCGATGCCCTCACTTTATTTTTTTTATTGATTATTTATTCAAGGAGAGGCGGTTTGAAAAAAAAATATTTTATGACAATTTTTGCTTCTGTTCTAATGCTGGCTGAATTAAAAGCAGAAACCATCATTAATAAAAAGGGAGAAACGCTGATTCATTATGATAATGCTAATTCGGGATTCAAGTATTGTTTCAGGGGGATTAAAAGTTATGAAGTCGGAGTTCATTTTATTCCCTCAAAATTAAAAACATTCAGGGGCGAAAAAATTTCCCGCATCAGGGTTTTTATATATGAATTACCATCGACCCTTAGTCTGAAAATTTATAACGGATTATATTTAAATGAAAAAACCTTGATCTACAGACAGGAAATAAAAAACATCAAGCCGTACAGCTGGAATGAAATCAGACTCGATGTTCCTGTAACAATTAATGATGATGATCTTTGGCTCGGATTAAGCATCAAACCCGGGGGTTATTCCAAACCTGTTGTTGGCCTGGACAGCGGCCCGGGTTTTTTCCAGGCCAATTTATACAGCACCGGTGACTCTTGGGAACATCTTGATATTGATAAAAACTGGAACATTCAGATAGTAATTACGGATTGATAATTTTGAACCGTATGCCTTCCTTTTTTTCCGCCTCCCTTGACAAGAGATCATAAATTTTAAGTTTAAAAATCAAAAAAAGACAGGCATTTCTGTAATACCTTTCCAGCCTGATCGAATATTTTTCAATCCAGGGAATATCTTCATGTAAAGGCGATATCTTTTCTGCCGCCAGGCCGAATGGGGTCAATCCGTCGTTAATGCACATGTCTATCGCCCTGTACAGATGGAAACTCTGGGAAACCAGAAGTATTTTTTTGAATCCCGATTTTTTTATGTGCCTTATTGTATCATGCGTGTCGTATCCCAGGTAATCTTTTATTATGAGATTTTCATCGATGTTGTTGTGAATCAGATAACTTACAATATTGTTTACTTCATATTTCCAGCTGCCGCTTACATAAATATAATTGATTCTTTTGTATTTCAACAGCTTGATCAGGGCGTCGCATCTCTGTTTTATTACCGGTGATAATTTGCCTTTTGGATAGACCTTTGCCCCGAGAAGGCATACAATTTCAACATCCGGTACATTTTCAATACTGTTGTATACCCTGTCCCTGTAATTAAAAATCAGCGGAATGACTGTAAGGGTAATGAATAAAATAATTATAAATGCTGTAAAGATATATAATTTTTTTTTAAAAAAAATCAATATAAAACCTGGTTTGTTTTTGTATATGCTCGCCCTGAATAAAAAAGCTACCGGACTCCCTGTTTGACCAAACATACTATTTGATTGATATTGAGCCAAACAGGAATATCCGACAACTTTAAATCTATAAATATAGCGTCTGTCAGTTTAACCGGCAAACGCCCCGGGCATAAAATCAAAGAGTAACATAAAAGTTTTCATAATAAACCTCCTTGATTTACCGATAGAATATTGCAAATTGAATTTATTATGTCAACAAGATTTTTGGTTTTCACATGGGACAAGCTCATTAAAATTCAATAAAAAATGTTAAAAAAAATATTTTGATATTATGTTTGTTAATAATTCATTCTTCATGTTAAAATTGAATTAAACTGATTGTTTGCCGGGCCGCTTGAGTGAAAGCGTCCGTGGTAAATTAAAAAAGGATTTAATTATGGCAAAATCAAGATCGACCTTAATCGACGGGATGCACCTTAAAAACGAGCTTGACGGGTTTAAAATCGATATCGATGCGGATGTCGAGTTTGGCGGCAGGAACCTCGGTGTAAAACCCAAGGACCTCGTTTTATCCGCTCTGACCGGCTGTACTGCGCTGGACGTTATAAGCATTATGCGTAAAATGAAAAACATGAGCGAAGTTTTTTATGTGGAGGCAGAAGCTGAAGAAAGCGAATCCCAGCCGAAAGTATTCACAAAAATAATGCTGACGTATTATTTCAAAGGCGGCGGCGTGCGCGAGGAGAATGCAAGAAAGGCCATAGATTTGAGCCTGACAAAGTACTGCAGTGTTGCCGCAATGCTTAGGGGTTCTGTTCCTATAGAATACAGCCTGGTTATAGAATAACCTAAAGATTGACACCAAGTCCGAATGAAAAATATGCACCGCTCAGATCGATTTCCCAGTCTGCATACAACTGGTTTTTTACATAATACCTGTAGCCGAATTCCCCGAACAGTTTAAGTGTTGTTGTCATCAAAACAGACAGATGGATATAGGGCCTTATTATCACAGAATCAAGCGAATAGTTATTATTTTTATCCGGTGAGAAGAGTGCCCCAACCATGAGTCCCAGGTCGGTTTCAAACCTGTGGATGAATATTTCTCCCTGTCCGCCGGTTTCAACCGTGAACGGGATCAGAAGCGTGTTGTCGACGTAAAAAAAATTGAATTCGAAATGAAAGCCCGGCCTGAAAAAGACAATGCCAACCGGAAGAAGTATTCTTATGGAAGCAAACGGCGAGAATGAAACAAGATCGTTGCTCGCAACAACCGGGTTGAATTTGCTGGTTAATGCAAATCCTCCGCCTGCCTGGATTTCCAGGTTGATCTTGGACTGTTTGGCGAACAGATCGCTTTTGCCGATCGGGCTGTTTTCGAACATGATCATTGCAAGCGCCCTGTTTTCTTCTGTTTTAATGATCTTAACGGCGGCTTTCTCGGTTATATCTCCGGAATTATCATTATATGCAGTAAGGACATTCTGGGGCTTGAGGCCGTCAGCCCTTCCCCTGTCGAGCCAGACATAGAGCGGCTTGATTTCATCGGCGTGTATCTTGAGTTTGAATACGGGTGACTCCTCGAAATAGGAGCCTGATTTTTTTATCAGACCTTCTACCATTTCAGTTTTGGCGGTTTGAATGTCTTTCATGGATTTGACATAATTATTGATTATAGACTCATCTATGATAACCCTGTTCTTGCAGTCAACCATGTATATTTTAAGGTCCGTGTCGATTATGTACCAGAGTTTGTCGGGATAGTAAAAATCCTTTTCTGTTTTTGTGTCCATGCTGCTGATTTCAAACATTACGCAATAAT
>JBJKSS010000273.1:0-18119 GCA_046703745.1 Spirochaetota bacterium | reverse complement strand
TCCCTGAGGATAGTGATCCTCGATGAGGCTGACGAAATGCTCGACATGGGATTCCGCGACGACATCGAAATAATTCTGAAAGATACGCCTGGCGACAGACAGACGGTAATGTTTTCCGCCACGATGTCCAGGGAAATACTCGCTCTCACAAGGCAGTATCAGAAAAACCCCGAAGTGATAGACGTAACCCATCATAAAATACATGCGCCGAAAATCGATCAGGTTTACTTCGAGATTCCGGAAAAAGCCAAGCCCGAGGCCCTGTCAAGGCTCATCGAGCTTCACAAAATCAGGTTGGCGCTTGTTTTCTGCAATACCAAGAATCAGGTCGATGCACTTGTGGAATTACTCAAGGCAAGAGGATACCTGGCCGAGGCCCTTCATGGAGATCTGAGCCAGAAACAGCGTGACAAGGTCATGGAGGCTTTTAGAAAAGGTTCCGTTGAAATACTCGTTGCAACCGATGTTGCAGGAAGGGGCATCGATGTCAGCAATGTCGAGGCTGTATTCAACTACGACCTTCCGAGGGACGATGAGGATTATGTGCACAGGATCGGCAGGACAGGAAGGGCGGGGAAAACCGGTACGGCTTTTACCTTCATAGTCGGCAGACAAATTTATAATCTCAAAAGGATCGAGCGGCTCAACGACCTGAAAATAAGAAGGGAAACCGTGCCTTCGATCGATGATCTTGAAGAATCAAAGATCAATGATTATATGGAAAAAATCAGGGCTAAAATCAGGGAGGGACATTTGAGCAAATACGTCAATCAGGTGGAAACGCTTCTGGATGAAGATTTCACCTCTCTTGACATTGCCGCAGCCTTGTTCAGAATAGTACTTGAGCGTGATGGCAACTCCTTTGATGATTCGTTCAATTTCAAAAATTATCCCGGTTTTCATGA
The DNA here is from genome assembly GCA_046703745.1 of Spirochaetota bacterium. GTDB lineage: Bacteria > Spirochaetota > GWE2-31-10 > GWE2-31-10 > JAFGQB01 > CAZHHK01. The sequence goes on along the minus strand of JBJKSS010000273.1, from coordinate 17,214 downwards.
GACAGAACAAAAAGGCGAAAAAAACCGTAAGGGAAAAAAGCCATCAGGCGGGAATAGGCGTTTTGCAGATAAAAAAGGCCGTGGCAAAAATAATTTTTACAGCAGGAAAAGAACAAGAAGCAAATAGTTAAAATTATTATATATTAAGCCTGCCGTTAATCCGGCAGGCTTTTTTTGCTTTATTGCCAATTAATTATTGTTCACTGCAAACCCGGTCCATTGGATGAAAACGACTCCACTGGAGCCGTTTGTGCGCGCAATACCGCCGTTGCCATAAGGGTTGTTGGAAGAAACCCCGCCGTTTGTGCCGCTGCCTGAAGGCTGGCCGGCTCCAGGACTGCCATAGCCGCCAGATTCGTTGCCAGCGGCACCCCCGCCTGTACCGCCATTTCCTCCTGATGCCGTTACAATATGATTGTTGTAATCAAATGAAACCGTGGTGGCACCACCGATTCCGCCGGTCTGGCCGGCAGTTGATTGAACCTTTATTGATGAATAATCAGCATAACCATCAACACCATTCCCTCCTGCTTGACCGCCAGCTCCAATACTGATGGAAATAAAGGTGTTGACCTGGACATTATAGAATGAATTTGAATTCAAATAGCCGGCTCCTCCGCCTGCGCCTATACCTCCCGGGATTTCGCCGCTGCCAGGATAACTGAAACTTCCGCCATTTCCGCCTCCCCCGCCGCCGGCACCTCTACATGTAATTACGAGGTCACCGTATTTCGGCAGGCTCCAGGTAGTTGAGCCGGTAAACGTATATGTAGCTGCGGTTTTTGCGGTGCATTCCACTATTATTGTATAAGGGTTCCCGTAATTATTCCCTATCGAAATGGCTGCCGTTTTTTGTGCGTTATCCAAAGCGGCGGAAACAAACTGAATGGTAAATGTTGCCGAGCTGTTTGGGCCTATAACAGGGGTGCTAAAATCTATTTTGAAATTCGTATTGTTTTCCAGCCCGGTAACAGAGTCAATTGTCAACGTGGCATTTGCAGTGTTTGAAATCGTAAAAGTTACCGGTTTGTCCCTCAAATTAGCATCAATCGAGTCGAAATCAAACTGGCCGTTCCTTGCCACTACTGAAAGACCGTTTGATATCTGCATTTTGCTTTCATCGAATGCCGGGGCCGTGCATGACAGATAAATTACATAATCGATGCCGAAACTGTTATGTATGGTGACAACGCCGTGTTTTTTTAATCCGTCTATTGCAGATGAAATGAATTTTACACCGAATTTTGCAGGACTTCCTTTCCGAATGGGCGATGACATGTCCGATAATCCGCTTAGCTGAAAATCGGTTGTATTGTCCAATAGCACTTTAGCCGGGGCCGTCAAATATAAGCCCGTGTCCCCGTTATTAATAATTTCCAGATCGATATTTTTGCCGCCTGCCGGAAGATTCAATGAGTCAAAATCGATTAAAGTGCCATTATTGACCGGTGCCCCGTTATTATCCACAGTCATTATTTTTTGAATGGGAGAACCTGCCGTGCATTTGACATTTATAACATAAGCGGCCCCGAAATTATTCGGAATGCTTATTGATCCGGATTCAACAGCCGAGTTATTATCCGGGCTTATGAATGTAACCGAAAATTTTGAGCTTGCACCCGGCGAAATTTCCTGTTCAAGGCCTGAAACATCTACAGCGTAATCCGAAGTATTGTCCAGTATTATTTTATTCATATTGGTCAATGCAAGCGTGCCTGAACCCCTATTTATAATCGTGAATTCTGCCGTTTTCCCGGAAGAAACACTTAAAGAGTCAAAATCAAATGTTGATGCATGGGGTATTACATTCCCGCTGTATTCCACAACCATTTGATTGGATGGAGGCGACGTATTTTTTTTTGCCCCGATCTTCATGTAATCGGCTTTCGACAGGATTTTCATGCTGCAATTAAAAAGGACAAGACATAAAATCATCATGATTGCTGTTTTAACTTTTAATAATGATTTCATAGCTAAATTTCCCGGATTTTTGAATACAGATAATATTATACATTTTTTTTAAACATTTTTCAAATTTTTTATTAAAAAACCGGCCTGAATGACAGGATAAATTAAAATACCTGTCCTGTCATTTACTTAAAGGTATTTCATTGTTAACCTGTTCTGCAGCAAACCTGATTTCCTTTTTATCAAACCTGCTCAACAGGCTGTAAACGCAGGGCACTACAAAAATCGTCAACAAGGTTGATACGATGATTCCTCCGATCAACGCGACCGCCATCGGTGCACGGCTTTTCATAGAGACTTTTGATCTTTTCATAGGGGCTCTGACTTGAATCCTCAAGTTTCACGTTGATGTCATAACGGTGCCCATTCGACGGATATGTCCCTGCAATTACGCCGCCTATCATGGCGTTTACGGTCTGGTCAATGGCGGCGATATCGACACTGTAATCGATGGCTTCTTTTCGGTCAGGCAGAATGTGAAGTTCCGGTGCGCCCACCTGGTAATCAGAATCCATGTCTTCAACCAGACCTGTTTTACCCAGTTCTGCCATGAACTGTCTGGAATATTTCGCAAGCTCGTTCCAATCGGGGCCCTGCACGGTGAATTCCACGATTCACCCTGGTTTGTCAGAGTAATGCTTTTCTGTACGGCTTTCAGATAACAGTCATTCAGGTTCAACTTGAGGACATCGGCATCATTTTCTGCGGAAAAAACCAGAGTAAAAGCACCGAAGATCAAAGCAAAACATAACCCTTTTATCGACATGTTAAAAATGTTCCTTCAAAAGAATAATCCGCAAAGTTTTAATCAGTTTTCACTTTATGTATTCCATTATTATTCCGCAATAATATTTGAATATTCTTTACAATGCCCTGTTACATGTTATTTATCCTTATCAAATTCCCTTACAAACTTTATAAGATCCTGAAAAACGGCATGAAAGCCATAACCGCCGTTAACCATTTCATCCAGGGCTTCATCTTCAGTCCAGTTTTCAGCTGATATTCTGTAAAGCGCTATTGCAACACCCGCTCTGTCGGAACCTAAGGTGCAATGAACAAAAATCGGATAATTTGACTCGTCATTTATCAGCTCTAAAAATTTTTTATAGAGACTTTTATCAGGTTTCCACGGATCAACAGGAAGATGGAAATACCTCAATGAGAGTTTATCAACATAGGCTTTATCTATGTCTTCCATTGTAAGATTAACGACTGTCTTAATGCCCATTTTTTTTAATTCAAGAAAACCCGCTTCATAAGGCTGGGCGCCCCTGTATATGTTTTCATTTACCATGTAAAAATTAGAAATTCTATTATTAATAACAGGCTTTGCCCACTTTGGATTCCTGACAGGAGTCCCGGAAAAAACAAAATTAGCAAAAAGCAGGCTCGCTATTAATATAAAAAAAAACCTTTTAAAAGAAATGCTTTTCATTATTCCTCCTCAAAAAAAATTTTTTCCATGCAAATATTTTAAGGATCATGGAAATTTATTTATGCTATTTATCAATCTCAAGCTTGTCAAAAAGATTCTTGTTTTCATCATATGCCTCAATAACCATCTTTTTATTTACAAGATAGAGAATGCAATAATTATATATCTTCCTGTATGTTTTGGAATAAGGATTGTCGGATAACCTGTTATCCAGGGGAGCGCCTCCCCCTGCAGTTATTATGAAATTTATGCCTTCATATTTCAACCTCTCATAACCGTGATTATGACCGTTGAATACAACATCTATTTTATACCTGATCAATAGTGGGAGCAGGATATTTTTCAGGCTATCATCATTTTCACAGCTGCTTATTACAGGATGATGAAAGAGCATTACCCTGAACAGGGAGTTTACCGAGTTGTCAGAATCAATATCCGATATAAGCCATTTATACTGCACGGATGATTTGTCCAGACTTGAGTTAGAGTCAAGAATTATAAAATGAATTTTATCGATATCGACGGAATACCAGTTTTTATTCATTGCCAGATTAAATGTCTCATAATAATATTTTGAGTTTTTGTCACGGTTTCCTATTACAGGATAAATTTTCGAGTTTTCTTTTAATTTTGAAATAATGTTATTGAAAATTTCCCATTGCTTCCTGTCCCATGGGAATTCAACCATGTCCCCAACATGGAAAACTGCAACAGGCTTTTCGCCTAAAATGTCATCTACAATTTTTTTGTGAACTTCATGATTTGTTCTTGAGTCGCTGTAAATTGCTATTTTATGAATTACATCTTTCTCTCCAAAAGCATTTGAATAAATCAAAACCTGAAAAAAAAATACCATAATCAAAAATTTGATTATTTTCACATCATTACCCTCAAAATTAATATATATGATTCCTGCTCATCAGGAAAAAATCATTTTTTAAAATTCAATATGAATTTCGTTCCTTTACCCGGAGAACTCTCAACCCCAATCACCGCACCGTGCAGGTCAAAAATCCTTTTTGCAATGGATAACCCGATACCGTACCCTTTGACCTTCTTGTTGATTTCGCCCGACCTGTAAAACCGGTTGAATATCTTTCCCCTGTCCTCTTCCGGGATTCCCGGCCCGGTATCATTGATTCCGAAGAGGATTGCCCGATCGCTGTTTTCACACTTTATCGTTATACTTCCTTTCTCAGTGTATTTGATGGCATTCTCCACAACATTGAAAATTGCAATATAAAGAAGCCCGGCATCTGCCGTAATATAAAAATTTTCTCCGTGGAATTCCAGAATAAAATCCAGATTTTTCTCCTGGGCCAGGATATGCAATGTATCATAGACTTTTCTGATCAATTGATCCAGATCGGTCCTGGCAAACTGAAGGGGATTTTGAAGCTCATCAAGCTCTGCAAGAAGGAGAAGTTTTTTTATCAGTAAATTCATCGAATAAATCACCTCATGGGAAGTATTTATCCTGTCGTAATAAACCTGGGGCAAATTGTCATCATTCAGCAAGGATTCATTCGTCAGCCTGAGAATTGCAATGGGAGTTTTAAGCTCATGCGAAATATTGGCAATGAAATTTTTTTGAAGCTTGAAAGCATTCTCAAGCCTGTCGAATAACCTGTTGACCGAGCCGCTCAATTGGCCGATTTCGTCATTATGAGCGTGCCCATGAAGCCGCCGTGAGAGATTTTTTTCAGATATTTCATTTATCGTTTTTATGATCCTGTTGAATGGTTTCAAAATATACCTGGAAAAAATAAAACCGGAGACCGCAAGTATCATGAAAAAAAACAAGAAACCTGTAATCAGGCTCAACGATATGATCTTCAGCTCATGCTCCCTCTCATTTATGGACAAAGCAATACAGATAAAGCTTGATGAATTATTAATATTGACTTGCCTTACATAGACCCTGTAAATATCCTTGTCTTTTCTGAGAGTGTAAAAACTTCCGTCATGAAACGCAGTGTCAAGTTTGAGTTTTTTTTCCCTTGATTCTTCCGAGGCATAAACAACCCTGCCTTGCCTGTAAATCATGATCAGGTTATTACTGAAGTAATTCCCTCCATGCACTTCGAGAGCCGTCTCATCATGCTCCTGTAAATATTTTTCAGTGAGGTTAAAAATTGTGACAAGGTTATCCCTGATGGTTTCATAGATAACATGCCTCACCCCCAGGTAAAACAAAATGCCGAAGCAAAGAAGGATTATAAAACTTATGACAAGAAAAAATATCGTTATCTTTGTCCCGATTTTCACGCGCTGCAGTCCTTGTCCGAAAGAATAAACCCGTTGCCTCTTTTTGTAAATATGATTTTCCTGCCCATGGCCTCTTCAAGTTTCTTTCTCAAATTTTTGACATGGACATCGATGAAATTGGACATGGTCAACAGATCAAGGGACTCGCCCCATATATGCTCGCCAATGGATATACGGCTGACCACCCTGTTTTTATTGTAGGCAAGAAATTCCAGTATTTCATATTCTTTCGGAGTAAGCTCTATTGTTTTACCTTCGGCTGTAACTTCCCTCAGGTTGGTGTCCACGGTCAGGCTGTCTATGGCAATCTTGCCGGAGCTCGCATCGAAGCTTCTCCTGATCAGCGCCCTTATCCTTGCAACCAGTTCTTCGGATGCAAAAGGTTTGGTAAGGTAATCATCCGAGCCGTTATTCAGTGCCCGCACCTTGTCCTCAACAGTCGATTTGGCGGAAATCACAAGTATCGGCGTCGTGATGCCGTTTGCCCTCAATGATTCCAGGATGGTAAAACCGTCAAGACCGGGCAGCATTATATCGAGTATCACAAGATCATAAATTTCATTCAGCCCCTTGTGGTACCCCTCTTCCCCGTCGGCCACGGCATCTACCAGGTAATTTTCATTTTTGAGAATGAATGTTATGTTATCCGAAAGAAGGACATTGTCTTCAACAAGCAGTATTTTCATCACTGATACCCATAATATGAAAACGGTTTAATTTCAAGGCATAATATCATAATTTTACCCGTTTAATTAAATTAAATTACATCTTCATAAAATCTTCATGATTGAATTAATGATTTCTTCACGCTGCATGTTTTATACTGACAATTGTTCAATTTGTCGGTATATACCTTAAAAGCCGATTACAGTAACTAGCGGTATGATCAATAATTAGACCGACTTGTCGGGCTAATTAATTCTACAAAAAGCTGACAAACTCGTTGCTTTTAAGGTATATAAATAATTTTATTAAAAAACGATTAAACTGGTTTATCCGGTCATAAAATTCTATAATATTTCTGGATAAATTTATTCATTGAATAAATTTGTTTATACTAAAAAGTATTCTTTAGACAGTTTTTTCACAGGAAGAATCAAAATGAAATTTTTCAAAAACATAATGGTGATAATCAATTTACTGGGATTGATCGGTAATATCAGCGGCATCACGCTGGATGAGGCACTGGACAGGTCCTTAAAAAACAGCAGGGTGCTGGATGCATACGAAAAGCTCATACAATCCGGGGATTATTCTTACAAAAGGGACATAGGAGCGTCCCTGCCCCGGCTTAACCTGGGCGGTCAGGCCAATTTTAACGGAGATTTCAACGGTACCTTTAATGCGGAATTATCCGTTGATTTCCTGAACCTCATGAAAAATTATCCCAAACTCGCACTCCTGCAAAAAAACAGGGACATCCTGGCCAAAAAAATGGCGGAAAACGAAATAAAGGAAGAAGTTACAAAAATATTTTTCCATACAATCATACTGATCAAAAAAAAGCAGGGCTTCGAACAGGCAATTGAATATTTCAAAGGCCACCTGAAAGACATACAGAGATTGAAGAATGCCGGCATGGATGTGGGGCTCGACCTTATAAGGGCACAGACACAGCTCGAGTCCTTTGATATTTCAATCGACGGAATCAATGCAGAAGAAAAAAAAGCCTTTGATTCCCTCGGTTCGATGATGAATACTGAAATCGCCGAATCCGATTTTGAAAATATAAACATCAATGATTACCTTGTGTTCAAACAGGAACAAAATCTTTCAAAGGATTCCACTGATGATTTTAACGGTTATCTGGACAAAATAAGGGATACTGTAATAAAAAAAATTCCCGATTTGACCCGGTCGCTTCTTGACAACATGGATCTTTCCATTGCATTTGAAAATTACAGGCAAAGCAGATTTTTTTACGGACCTTCCTTTTCGGTGGGCGCAAATTACAATCTTTATTCCGACAAACAACCCTGGGATGATACGTATAACATTTATCTTTCCACCGGCATTAATATTCTTGACATCATTCAGAAATATAACGAATCAAAAAGGCTGGAGTACAACTATCAATACCAGGAAAAAATCAACGAGGAAAACAGGCGGATGCTTACCGTTCAAATCAACCAGTTGATAGAAGATATCAAAAGTTCGCATTCCATATACCTGAAATCGATGAATAATTATTCGAATGCGGCAAAGACGATCGGTATGGCAAAAATATCCTACCAGCAGGGAAAAATCAGGGAAAGCGATTTGTTGAATATTTTTTCCGATTACCTGGGAATAAAAGAGGAGACATACAATGCGTTGAATGATTTTTTGTTGAATAAAGCAGGGCTGGACATTATCATGAAAGAGGTCGATAAATGAAAACAATTATCCATTGGGTTTTAAAAAATCACATAGCTATCATATTTACCCTGATTATCGGAGTCGTGCTGGGAATCATTTCCTATATAAATCTTCCCAAGGATGTTTTCCCGAACGGGGATTTTCCAAGATTCGAGGTCATTGCAGACATAGGCTTTGCATCGCTTTCGCAAACGGAACTGAACCTGACAAGGCCGATCGAAAATGCCCTTAAAACCGTACCGGGCGTAACGGATATACGTTCCGTAACAGAGAGAGGAACATCAACCATAGACCTCAATTTCAAATGGGGCATGGATCTGAAGGAAATCAACCAGCTGATAAATACCAAAATCAGTGAAGTGCGAAGTGCCATTCCTCCGGACACTTCAATTGAAGTTGTTAAAATGACTACAAGTGCATTCCCCGTAACGGAATACGGCATCTGGTCTGATGAGATGACACCGGAGGAACTCAACTCTTATTTCAAATACAGCGTCATGCCGCAGCTCATGGAAATAAACGGCATCTACGGCATTGATATCATCGGTGGCGAAGATCCCGAAATCCGCGTCAATCTTGTTCCCGATGCGATCCGGAAATACGATCTGGATCCCAAAGTCATCGAAGAAGCAATAACCGGCACAAATAAATTCAATTTTGTCGGAAAGGTCATTGAGAAAAAAAAGGAGTTTCTGGGATTCAGCGGGAATATACTGACAAACGCTGACGACCTCAAGAACATAGTTATTGACAGCAGGATGGGAAAGCCGATATATCTCAAAGATGTTGCAGTCGTGGAGGTGTCCCATGAAGAAATCAGGAGACTGGCCAGCATAAACGGGCACCGCGGAATATTCATTGACATAAGAAAACAGGAAAATGCTGATGCCGTGCAGTTATCCGGACTGCTGGACAAAAAAATGAATGAGATCAGAAATAAAACAGGGGATGATATACATATAGAAAAGTGGCATATATCGTCTTTTGTTGTAAAATCGATCCGCGGGATACAGACGGATATATTCCTCGCCGTATTAATCATACTTCTCATAGTCTATTACATCCTGGAAAGAATACGTTATTCCATACCGGTGATTCTCATACTGCCCCTGATCATATTCCTCGAATTTCTGATACTTAAAATTTTCGGGCAAACGGTCAACATCATGACTCTGGGAGGCATCTCCGCCGCGATAGGAATAATCGCGGACAACGCTATCGTAATAGTCGAAAACTATCTGAGATTCAGGAAAACGGGCTCAAAAAATCCGTTGGCCGAATCTTCCCATAACATCGTACTGCCCATGCTGTGGGCGACATTTGTCACGATCATCGTTTTCCTCCCGTTAAACATATTGACGGGTACGGCCGGACTTTTTTTCAAGCCGCTATCCATAACCCTGTCAACGACCATTTTGATATCACTGATCGTCACCGTATTCATAACCCCGATTTTTATCTGGTACTTCATTGACCGGGAAAAAAAATTGAAAGCCAAAGAAACAAAAGAGCGGTTCATTTTCAGGATTTTGAAAAAAGGGTACGGGCACATTTTATCAGCGTCATTAAAATTCAAATGGTTCATACTGGCGGGAATAATCCTGGCGATCGGGTTATCCGTATTCATTTTTTTAAAACTTCCGACCGGGTTCCTTCCGCAGTGGGACGAAGGCAACATAATCATGGATTACATTGCTCCTGCAGGCAACTCGATATTCGCAACGGATGCCATGCTGAATGAAGTTGAAAAAACGCTGAAAACTTTCCCGGAAATAAAAATGTATATCAGGAAAACGGGGACGCATTTCGGCACGCCCTATTCATCCGTCAATATAGGCGAAATACTCATAACTCTGAAAAACAAGCGGAAGAAAAACACTTTTGAAGTAATCGATGAAATCGAGAAAAAGGTGACTGAAAAATTTCCGGATATCGACTTCGATTTTCACCAGATAATATCCGACAGGCTGGATGACCTTACAGGCAGCATAAAACCCGTCGTTGTAGATGTAATAGGCAACGATATCGACGATATCCGCCCGGTAGCGGAAGAGATCAGATCAAAACTCTCCGGCATCAGCGGATTAAGCGGAGTGGCAATCGATATGCCTTCGCAGCAGAATGAAATCAAATTCAACACAAAGCAGGAAGAGGTTTCCCTTCTCGGACTGTCAAACGACAGCGTTTCGGATTACACCCAGACCGCATTGTACGGCAAGGTTATAACCGATATCAACCAGGGCATCAAGGTGATCCCTGTCAGGGAAATTTTCCTCGGCGATTACAGGCAAAACCTGGACAGGATAGACGACATTCCGATCTACACGCCGAACGGCGGTATAATTTCATTGGGAAAACTTGCAGTTTACAGCATAGTAAAAAGGGACACGGAGATCCATCATAAAAACGGCTCGATAGACATGAGCGTAGTCGCAGAGATTTCGGGAAGATCGTTAAGCGATGTTGTCAGGGACATCAACTCTACCCTCTCAGGCATCAAGAACAACAAGGTCAGCACCGAGCTTTTGGGCGATTACAAAAACCAGCAGACATCTTTCATAGAACTCCTGGTTGTACTCTTAATCGCTGTAATTCTCATACTCACGGCCCTCCTGTTTATATTCGAATCCTACAAAACGTCGCTGGCCGTTTTTCTGGGAACCATCTCTTCGGCCACTTTTGTCATACTGGGCCTTTTCATTACCGGCACGGAATTTAACGTGTCATCATTTATCGGCCTGATAACAGTCATGGGACTGGTGGTGAATAACGGAATACTTGTAATCGAATTCGCCGAACGGTTCAGGCGGGAGGGATTGAGTATAATCGAATCCGTCAAATCTGCCGGAGAAATAAGGTTCAGACCGGTATTGATAACAAATCTCGCTGCCATTGCGGGATTTATCCCGATGGCATTCAATATCGGTCAGGGGGCCGAGGTGCTTTATCCTTTTTCTGTTGCAATGATAAGCGGACTTGTCGGCTCGATGTTTTTTTCATTGATAGTAATGCCCGTACTCTACAGCATTCTGCACAAAAGCACAATCGAAGATTAAGATGCAAACAATTATTGATAATAATTTTGCCTTCATGAAATCTTCATAATTATATTAATGTTTTCTTCATAGCATATATTTTATACTCGCAGCATTCAACATCATGCGAGGTAAATATATGTTCAAAAAAATTATTGTTTTATTATTGGCCGCCGGAACAGCAATAAATATTTTTTCCGTCCAGGACAACACATCGGATAACGTGAAAAAAAACAACATCCTTTTCAAAACGAAGCTTCAAAATTTCAAACTTGCCAGAGTTTTCGCACAGGAGGTACCGGAATGGACGATGGTTACCGCAATGACTGCGATGGACTTCGCCTTTTTTCATTCTTCGCTCTTGAAGCCTGCGGAGAGAAATTTCATTCCCGAAGCGGCATTGAACAAGAGTTATACTGAAGAAAACATGCCTGCATGGCTGGGAATAATCGGCATCGGTTTGTCCGAAAGCCTTCTCTTATTCATTCCCAATAATGTCGGATTTTTAAACCTCGAGGCATACATAAATTTCAAGGCTTATGCAGAAAGCATTGTGACGGTAATTTTCATCGTCGACATGCTCAAATACATCGTCGGTGAAAAGCGTCCGGATTACCAGGCAAGGCTTAAAACCGGGAACGCCGATGTCATAAGGGACGGCAGGATGTCGTTCCCGTCGGATCACACCGCCGTCGCCTTTGCCACTAGCACATATCTCACGCTTTTCATGTTCCAGTATATAGGCGACAATTACAGGCCGGACATTTTGAGCCTCAAGATTCTGGGTGCAGTCGCACTTAATTCCATTGCAGGCGCGATCGCCGCACTCAGGGTTATTGACAACAAGCATTATATTCACGACGTTGTTGCAGGCGGAATCATAGGTTCGCTCGTTTCATTATTCTTCTACAGCCTTCACAACTTCATGGGGATTTACCCGAAGAAGGATTCGAGTTTCTCTGTTGGGCCGGCGTCTAAAGGTTTCGGCGTCGAATTTACGTACAGATTTTGATTGTTAATCATATTCTTTTTTTCAAAAGTAGAAATAAGTCAATAAAATGCGGCTGTTGAAAGTTATAATATATTTTTAAAATGATAAAATAAGTTTGCCGGGGGAATAAAATGGCAAATAAAATTGCCTTCTTGTTTATTATCCTGTTAATTTGTCTTGTTTTTCAAAGCTGCCCCAAAAAAAACAGCGAGAAAAAAAACACAGTGCAGTACGGCAAAGAGGGAGCAAGCATTATTGTGCTGGATAACGATGCACTGGAAAAATCGGGCATCGCTGCAATCCCCCTGCAATCCTTGATCCACCGGCAGGAACTCGAGGCATACGGGACAATCCTCCAGATTCAGAATTTATCCGATTTATACGACAGATTTTTGACGACAAAATCACAGTTGGAAGATGCAAGAATAAAATTGAGTCTTTCGCAAAAAGAATATCAAAGGGAAAAAGAAATTGCAGGTACAAACCCGGATATGATTTCCAAAAAAAATCTGGAAATCTCCGAAGCGGCATGGCAGACCGATAAAATTAATGTTCAGTCCATGGAAAACACATTGCAAATAATTGAAGGAACCGCCCGTCAACAATGGGGCGGCGTTATTGCTCAATGGATTCTGCATAATTCTCCGGAGCTTGATCGTCTCATGAGACAGCAGCGATTTTTGATCCAGGCGACTGTTCCTGAAGGAAGCATCGTCCCTTCGCCAGAAACGGCTTATATCCGGGTTGGAGAAAAAAAAATTGTGCTGAAATTCATATCAAATGCCCCGGTGGCCGACAGGCGCATCCAGGGATTCAGCATATTTTATACGGCAGAGTTAAACGGAACCGGCTTGCTTCCCGGGATGAATGTGACTGTATATATCTCCGGTGATACAGAGTTAAACGGTTTTTATATTCCGGATTCTTCTGTTGTATGGTACCAGGATGCCGCCTGGGTTTATGTCAGGCAAAACGGCAGCTTTTTGCGGCGTAAGATTTCCACATCGGTTTCTTTAGACGATGGTTATTTTGTATCTGGTGGTTTTTCAAGAAATGACATGATAGTAACAGAAGGAGCGCAAATCCTTCTGTCGGAGGAATTAAACCCGCAGATAAACGGCGGCAATTCAAAAGGTGATGAAGATTGAATTCCGGAAATTTGGCTGCTATTGTGAAATTTTCCCTCAGGTTCAAGTCAGTCATTCTGGTGCTTGCCGCAGTAATTTTGGGATACGGTTTTTTTTCTCTCTTTCATGCGAAATACGATGTGTTCCCCGAATTCGCCCCTCCCCAGGTTTCTATCCTGACCGAATCACCGGGGCTTTCTCCTGAACAGATCGAGACCCTTATTACCCAGCCCGTCGAAAATGCCATACAGGGAGTACCCGGCATAGTATCACTGAGATCCTATTCGATACTCGGGCTGTCGAATATTACAGTAAATTTTGATCCTAGCAACAATATTTACCTTTGCCGTCAATTAATATCCGAGCGGCTCGGTTCAATCGGCCAACAATTGCCTGCAGGAACTCATGCCCCGGAGATCACGCCTTTAACATCTTCAACGAGCATAGCACTTGAACTGGGCCTCACATCGGACAAACTGTCATTGATGGATATTAAGGATGCGGCTGACTGGACGGTTAAACCGCGTATTCTTGCCGTGCAGGGCGTTGCAGGGGTTGCCGTATTTTGCCGCGACGCAAAAGAATTCCAGGTGCAGGTTAACCCGGACAGGCTGATTAAATACAATCTTTCAATAACCGATGTGCTCTCTGCTGCCAAAAACTCCAGCACTGTCAGGGGAGCAGGTTATATATCCGGAAAAAACCAGAATATAGTTTTGTTTACGGAAGGGCAATCCCTGACCGCAAAACAACTGGCAGAGACAGTCGTGATTCATTCAAACGAAGCGAATATCCTGCTGGGCGATGTCGCCGATGTTGCCGAAGCGCCGAAACCGCCTATCGGCGCGGCCCTGGTAATGGGACATCCTGGAGCGATACTCATCGTTTTCGCCCAGTATGGCGCCAATACCATGGAAGTAACAAGGCGGCTCGATCAGGCAATTGCCGAGCTTAAGCCGACTTTAAAAAAACAGCAAATAACGCTTTATCCCGATCTTTTCAGGCCTGCCGATTTCATTCAAACAGCATTGGGCAATGTTAAAAATTCCCTGCTGATCGGCGCGGTGCTGGTAATTCTTGTTTTGTTCCTTTTTTTATTCAACCTGCGCACGGCAATAATATCATGCGCAGCTATTCCCCTGTCGCTTCTTGCAGGCGCAGGAGTGCTTCAAATTCTAGGCTACAGTCTCAATGTGATGACTCTCGGCGGGTTGGCTATTGCAATCGGTGAGGTCGTAGACGATGCGGTGATCGATGTCGAGAATATTTTTCGAAAGCTTAAGGCAAACAGATTGCTGAAAAAACCCCGCCCAATTTTTAACGTAGTACTGGAAGCTTCCCTGGAAGTAAGAAGCGCTGTCATTTATGCAACTTTTGCCGTTGCATTGGTCTTTGTCCCCATATTGACAATATCGGGATTGGCCGGCAGGTTATTTGCTCCTTTGGGAATTGCCTATTTGTCCGCCATATTCGCTTCCCTTTTTACGGCTCTTGTCATAACCCCGGCCTTATGTTATGTCCTTCTCGGCAAAAAAACACTCCCTGCCGAAGAATCTCCTGTTGTGCAAAGGCTCAAAAAAACATACCGTAATATTCTCATTTATGTGGAAAACCATCAAAAATTTGTTATTGCAGCTCTCCTTGTTTCTATTATTTCTGTAATAACCATAATCCCGTTTTTTGAAGGTGATTTTCTGCCGAAACTCCGGGAAGGAAATTTTGTGCTGCATGTATCCGAAATCCCGGGAACGTCTGTTGACGAGTCATTGCGGATCGGGAAAAGAATAACACATGATCTTTTGAAAATCCCGGATATTAAATCGATTTGTCAGCGGGCTGGCAGGGCAGAAGAAGTAAGCGAAGATATTTGGGGGACGCATTACAGCGAGTTTATCGTCAAGCTTAAACCTGATTCAGGAAAAAAAGCCGAAAAGGTTCAGTCTGATATTGCAGGAATCTTATCCGGTTACCCGGGCATCAACTTCAGCATCAATACTTTTTTATCCGAACGGATCGAAGAAACCGTTTCGGGTTATACGGCACCGGTTGTGATCAATGTCTTTGGGAATGACCTTGAAGTACTGGATAACAGGGCAAAAGAGATTGCAGGAATTCTTGAAGATATCCCCGGTGCAACAGGCGTACAGATGCAGGCATCACCCGGCATTCCCCAATTAATGATTAAACTGGAAAAAAGTCATCTTGAAAGATGGGGCTTCACTCCCGCGGAGGTTCTTGATGCAGTGAGCACTGCTTACCGGGGAACAATCGTGGGGCAAGTCTATATGGAAAACAAGGCATATAACTTAACCGTAATACTATCCCCCGGGAGCAGAAAAAAGATCACTGAAGTCGGGATGCTCCCGCTTCGTAATTCTGATGGAACTTATGTGCAGCTGCGGGAGCTTGCAGATATACATGAAACATCGGGAAGGTTCGCAATAATGCACGACGGCGGCAGGCGCGTACAGACCGTTACGTGCAATATAACCGGCCGCAGCCTCGATTCCTTTGTGAAAGAAGCAAGGCAGCGTGTACTGTCACAGGTTATCATGCCTCCCGGGACTTATATAAGTTTTGCCGGAACAGAACAGGCACGGTACCAAACATTTCTTGACCTGTTAATAAATAGCCTGCTTGCCGTAACAGGAATTATCATTCTTTTGTTTATGGTTACAAAAAATATCAATAATGTATTATTGATCCTGCTGAACCTTCCTTTTGCGCTTTTCGGCGGCTTGCTTATTGTTCTGGTAACAGGGGCGAGAATTTCACTTGGTTCCGCTGTAGGATTTGTTACCGTTTTCGGCATTACGCTTCGCAATTCAATAATGATGATCTCTCATTTCGAGCATCTTGTCACCGTTGAAAAAATGCGCTGGACGCCGGGAACCGTGCTTAAAGGTGCTTCCGACAGGCTCACCCCAATACTTATGACGGCAACGGTCACCGCCCTCGGTTTGTTGCCCCTGGCTCTTGGCAGTGGAACTCCCGGAAGGGAAATCGAAGGGCCCATGGCCATGGTAATCCTCGGCGGACTTATAACGTCTACTTTGCTGAACCTTTTGATTCTGCCCGCCTTGTCACTTCGGTATGGCAGGTTCGGCAATAGTGCGGAGCGGCCCCATTAAGTATAAAATTTATATTATTTTTTTTTAAAGATTAATCAATAAACCTTTCTGATTACCTTCCTCATACCCTCAAACCTCAATTTCTATCCCGCATTAAACTGTGTTTGACTTTCAGTTCATATTTTAAAAATCAAACAAAAAATTTGAAAGGCTTTTTTTACATTTCAATTTATTTAATTCCCGAAATATGATAAAAAACATCTGTCATAAAAACCGCATGGAGCATTCTCATGGAACTGAATGAAGATTTTATCAACGGCCTTTCGGTCATTCCTGAAAAAATAGTAAACACGATAAGCACCGAATTGAACATTCCTGCGAATAAAACCGGCAGCACGGTTAAGCTCCTTAAAGAGGACAACACCATCCCGTTCATTGCCAGGTACCGCAAGGAAGCGACAGGCTATCTAGATGAGGAAGAAATAAGGAACATTTCGAAAAGCCTTACGGCACTGGAAAACATCGAAAACCGTAAAATAGAAATAATCAGGACAATATTCAACAGGGGGCTGTTGACCGAAGACCTCTGCTCCAACATTATGAAATCGTCCAACTTCAGTGAGCTTGAGGATATCTATGCGCCCTTTAAGCAAAAGAAAAAAACAAGGGCGATGATTGCCGCCGAAAGGGGACTGTCGCCTCTTGCCGAATCAATGGAAAAATCCAAAGACATCGAAAACGAAGCCGTGAAATACATCGATCCGCAAAAAGGCGTAAACACGGCTGAAGAGGCACTTCAGGGCGCAATGGATATAATAGCCGAGAAGTCCGCCCATGACATCGATGCAAGAAATATCATCAGGGAATACATTTTAAACAATGGCGACCTTGCGGTTGACGGTTTGAAGGATGAAGAAGAAAGCGTCTACAAAATGTATTACAATTACAGGGAGCCGCT
>JBJKSS010000272.1:0-14675 GCA_046703745.1 Spirochaetota bacterium | reverse complement strand
GGTCTCAGGCGGGCTGCACGGTGTCGGCGTTAGTGTTGTGAATGCACTGTCGACTGATCTTGAAGTAAACGTTTACAAAGACAACAAAATATACATGCAGAAATACCGGAAAGGAATTCCGGAAAACCGGGTTGAAATAACAGGCGATACGGATAAACGGGGAACCAGGGTTTGGTTCAAGCCGGACGCGGAAATATTCACAGAGCTCGAGCCGCATTACGACGTTCTTGCGCACAGGCTTAGAGAGCTGGCTTTCCTGAATAAGGGCATAAAGATTGTACTTGTTGATGAAAGGTGCAAACCCGAGAAAAAAATTCAGGAATACCAGTATGAAGGCGGCATTATCTCCTTTGTTCAGTTCATAAATAAAAGCAAGAAACCCCTGCATAAGCCGATTTATATGAAGGCGGAACGCGAGGGTGTTGAAATTGAAATCGCCATAGAATATTCCAATACATTCAACGAAAGCATTTACACATTCGTGAACAATATCAATACGATTGAAGGCGGCACACATCTTACCGGCTTCAGGACAGCCCTTACAAGGGTGTTGAATGAATTCATGAAAAACATGAAACTCACCAAAAAAAATGTCGAAAAACTCGAGGGTGACGACTGCAAGGAAGGGCTTGCGGCTGTAATTTCCGTGAAGATTGCAAACCCCCAGTTTGAGGGCCAGACAAAAACCAAGCTCGGCAACAATGATGTAAAGGGGATAGTCGAGACAATTGTCAATGATGAATTGACGAAGGTATTCGAGCTGGAGCCTGAAACCGCCAAGATCATAATTCAAAAGGCCATCCTTGCAAACGAGGCAAGGAATGCGGCCAGGCGTGCGAGAGAAATGACAAGACGCAAGAATGCGCTTGACTCCATGGGGCTGCCGGGCAAGCTGGCCGATTGCACGGAGAAAGACCCGATGAAATGCGAGGTTTATCTGGTAGAAGGTGACTCCGCTGGCGGATCGGCAAAGCAGGGAAGGGACAGAACGTTCCAGGCAATTTTGCCTCTCTGGGGGAAGATGCTCAATGTCGAGAAGACCCGTGTTGACAAGGTTCTGACCAACGACAAGCTTAATCCCATAATCGCGGCGATTGGCGCCAACATCGGCAAGGATTTCGATTATAAAAAAATAAGGTACGGCAAGATAATAATAATGGCCGATGCGGATGTTGACGGCTCGCATATCAGGACGCTGCTTCTTACGTTTTTTTTCAGATATATGAAACCTTTGATAGAAAACGGCAATGTTTATATAGCAATGCCGCCGCTTTACAAGATCGAGATCAAGAGCCCCAGGGAAGTCGTGTATGCTTATTCCGACGAAGAGAAGGACAAGTTTATTGCCGACCGCGGGCTGGACACTGAAAAACTCGTTATCCAGAGGTACAAGGGGCTCGGTGAAATGAACCCCGAGCAGCTCTGGGATACCACGATGAATCCCGATACACGTAACATTACAAAAATCAATCTTGAAGATGAATACATAGCGGATGAAATGTTTTCCACCCTGATGGGCTCAGATGTCCAGATAAGGAAACAGTTCATAAGGGAAAATGCGACATTCGTCAAAAACATCGATATTTAAAAAAGGGTTATAATAAATGGGTAACACTTATCTTGTCGACATCGAACACGAACTGAAAAATTCCTACATGACTTATGCAATGAGCGTAATAATAAGCAGGGCAATTCCCGATGTAAGGGATGGCCTGAAGCCAGTCCACAGGAGAATCCTCTATTCGATGAATGAAATGGGGTTGCAGGCAAACAAGGCTTACAAAAAGTGCGGAAGGATAGTAGGCGATGTTCTCGGTAAGTACCACCCGCACGGCGACGCGGCGATTTACGGCACACTGGTAAGGATGGCCCAAACTTTTTCCATGAGATATATTGCCGTTGACGGGCACGGTAATTTCGGTTCTGTGGATGACGATCCGCCGGCTGCAATGCGATACACGGAAGCAAGGCTTTCAAAAATTGCCGAGTTGATGCTCAAGGACATAGACAAGGAAACCGTCGGCTTTGCTCCCAATTATGATGATTCTTTAACCGAACCCTCCGTTTTGCCTGCGGCAGTGCCGTACCAGCTTATAAATGGCACATCGGGTATTGCAGTCGGCATGGCGACGAATATCGCTCCGCACAATCTGGGCGAAGTCGTGGGTGCAATTACCGCACAGATAGACAATCCTGATATATCCCTGAAAGACCTCATGCAGTTCATGAAAGGGCCTGATTTTCCGACAGCAGGAATTATCTATGGCCGTGCAGGGATCAAGAAGGCATTCGCAACAGGACGTGGCCAGGTGATCGTGCGTGCAAGGACGACTATTGAAGAGGCGAGAGAACGCGATTATATTATTGTAACCGAGCTTCCATACCAGGTGAACAAGGCGGAGCTCATCGTAAGGATAGCAGAATTAATCAAGGATGAAAAGATAAAGGGAATATCCCATGTAAGGGATGAATCCGACCGTGAAGGTCTGAGAGTTGTGATCGAACTGAAAAAAGGCTTCATTCCAAAAGTAGTTTTGAACCAGCTTTTTACACATACAAATCTTCAGATAAATTTCAGCATAAATAATCTTTACCTTCACAACGGCATTCCCAGGGTTATGTCGCTCAAGGATACGATCCAGGCATACATTGACTTCAGGAAGGAAGTGATCTACAGACGCACGAGGTATGAGCTTCGCAAGGCCGAAGAAAGGGCCCATATACTCCAGGGGCTCCTTATCGCACTTGCAAACATCGACGAGGTGATACAGATAATCAGGGCATCGAAGGAAGTAAAGGAAGCCCGTGAAAATTTGATGAGCAGATTCAGTATGACCGAGGTTCAGGCACAGGCAGTGCTTGACATGAGGCTGCAAAGATTAACGAGCCTGGAAATTCACAAGCTCCAGGAAGAATACGACGAGCTTTTAAAAACAATTGCAAGGCTCAAGGAAATTCTCTCGTCCGACAAAAACGTTCTCAATGTTGTAAAGGAAGAATTAATCGAGGACACAAAGCCCTTTATAGACAAGAGAAGAACTGAAATTCTCGAAAGTGAAATCGAGGAGCTCGAGGCTGAGGACTTGATCCAGAAAGAAGACATGGTAATCACCATAACACACATGGGATTGATCAAGCGAACCTCTCTTAAAGATTACAGGAACCAGTCAAAGGGCGGTGTCGGCGTGCAGTCAAGCACCTTGCGGGAAGATGATTTTATCGAACACATGTTCATCGCCTCAACACATGAGTACGTTTTATTCTTCTCGAACAAGGGCATCGCCTACAGGCTCAAGGTTCATGAGATACCGCTCCTTCAGAAAGCGGCCAGGGGGCAGACGATAAAAACCCTCATAGGCATAAGTTCCGAGGAAAAGATAAATGCGATAATCAATGTCAAATCGTTCGCAGAGAAAAACAGGTATTTTTTCATGGCCACAAAACGCGGTGTGGTTAAAAAGGTTGATCTTGGAGAATTCCAGCGGGTACAGCAGAATGGCAAAAAAGCCATCATGATCCATGAGAATGACGAAGTGATAGATGTGAAGATAACGAACGGCGAGAACGACCTGATCCTTGCAACAAGACTCGGCAAGGCGCTTCGCATAAATGAAAAAACTATCCGTGTGATGGGAAGGACAGCCGGCGGTGTGCGTGGAATGAAGATGATGGAAAACGACGAGCTCTGCGGCGTTTGCCTGGTTGACGAGGATTCCCTGATGCTCATGATCACAGAGTTTGGATTCGGCAAGAGGCTCGATATAAACAAATTTAGCGTTCATGGAAGGGGCACGGGCGGCCAGCGTTACTACAAGTTCAACGAATCCAAGGGCAATGTCGCATGTGTCAAGCAGGTCAACAAGGGCGACAACATCATCGTCATAAGCTCGAAAGGCAAGACGATCAAGATCAAGTCAGAGGAAATATCCGAGCAGGGCCGCCATGCAAGCGGCATCAGGCTGGTAAAAATCGCCAAACCGGATTATGTGGTTGCTGTGTCCACAGCGCCGAAGCAGCAAGCATAAATTAAGTTTAAGCTTTTCAAAAGCATGTTTGACGTGGTAAAAATAATGCCTTGAAAGATACATCTCTCACAAAAAGTTGAACATTTTGCAAAAATGTTTAATTAATTTTATGTTTTTATTTCGGAATTAATGTATAATTACATCATTATTTGAAGAAATTACTGGGGGCATTCATGAAAACTTTTGTTTTGATAATTTTTATCCTGTTTGCCGGATCATTTCTCTTCGGTGACGAAGTCATATTAAAAAGCGGTGAGAAGATCAACGGCAAAATTGTTTTTTTTGATGATGCCATTGTAAAAATTAAATCGGAAGGCATCGATTATTCCATCAAGAAAATTGATATAAGGGAAATTAATTTCAGCAAAAATGATTCTGAAGGCAATGATGAAAAAGTTGAGTCGGAAAGTGAAACAGATAACAGGAATAATAGCAGCAGCACGGCATCTGACGATTTAAAAAACAACATGTTCGGTAATTATAAGGAAATGCTGGGTGCAGGCTTCGGTTTTTTGATCCCCGGCTTGATTATGACATTTACTCCTGTTATTTTTGGAACCGCACCGATAGTCTATGCGATTAATTATCTTAATGCGTTGAGTTATCATGAATTTATTATACCTCTGTCATTTTATTTCGGATTTATAGGCACGGGTGTTATATTTATCGGATTGTCAGTCGTCTTTTTTTCCATAGCGGGGTACTTGTTCAATAAGTATGTGAAATCATACGGCATAAGCATGATAACCGGCTGTGAGAAGGACAAATCTTTCTTTGCATTGAGAATTCAATTTTGAACGTTTTTTAGAAAAATTGTCCGGTGGTTTATTGCGATACTTGGTTTGTGATTTGAATATTAAAAACTCAAAATTTTTATAAAATTCCATGTTTTTGTAAACGATTCCCGCGAATCCGGCATTCAAACGGCCTTGTTTCTACATATTCCTGCTTTGAATAAATTTATGTGAAAAAAAATGAAAAAATAACCAAGGGACAGAGGATAGGTCTTGCCGGGAGTCTTGTCAGGCAGGATGGTTACGGTATCATCTTTTCCATCCAGGAAAACGGGGCTTGTCTTAAATTCGATTTTTCCAACAAAAAATTCATCAAAAATTTAGGCTGATTCTACAACTCAGTTTTCAACGGATACTATTGCGATCCTGTATTGATCCTTAGGGTCGTATTTTACATTGATGGTCCTGCCCGGTTGAAACTGCGGCAGATAAACCGGGGAAATGTACATCCTGGTGGTTGCTTTATACGGGGACAGACCCGGAGCGTTGACATCAAGCTGGAATTCTACTTCCGGCTGGTCGTTGAACCTGTTGCCGGTATCGCGCACTGCTGTAATCACCGCTGTTCCGGGAAGCCCGTTTTGCCTCAACTGATCCTGACAATATCCGGGCAAAAATGTTATTGCAATAATTATTCCGGCAAAAAGTAATATTCCCAGAGTAGTTAGAGCACTTTTTTTGCCCACTGGCCCGCTTTGATTATTCTGCTGTGATACGCTTGCTTCGGATCCCCGGCTATTCATGTCATCGCTCATTCTATCCGCCCTTCATGTCCATTGAATTCAGAATGAATTATACCTCTATGCCATTTGAAATCAAGCATTTTGACAAAATTATTTTTGATAATTTCATAAAAATATGCAATATTCATTCTAAACCTGGGAAAGAGCCATGCATGATTTACATACTTTTATAGAAAACAAATTCAGGAAGGACATCAGGTCGCTGCAAATTATAGACAAAAAGGACGGCGATTTGAGGGACTTTCCGCAAAACCTCAATCCGGAGATAAAAAAAATCCTTGCGGATCAGGGGATAAAAAAACTTTATTCCCACCAGCACGATGCATTCGGCCTTATTTCCTCAAACAGGGATACGCTCCTCGTTTCAAGCACTGCAAGCGGCAAAACCATGTCGTTTTTTCTACCGATCCTCAATGAATACCTCGCAGCCCAGACTCCATTCACGGTGATGCTTTTATATCCGACAAAGGCGCTCTCAAGGGATCAGGAGAATACATTCAGTCAAATAATAAACCTCGCGCTGAAATCAAACAAGATAGGCACGTTTGACGGGGACACACCTGTCGAGGAGCGCGACAGGATACAGAAACAGGCCGACTTCGTAATAACTAACCCCGACATGCTCCATAGTGGGATACTTCCCAACAACAACCGGAGATGGAAGGTTTTTCTTTCAAGGTTAAGGTACATCGTTGTGGATGAGGTACATACCTACAGGGGATCGTTCGGGTCGCATGTTTCAAATATTTTCAGGCGGCTCCTTAGAATATGCGAGCTTCACGGTTCAACTCCTACATTCGTCTGTTCATCCGCAACGGTGGGCAATCCGGAAGAATTAGCCTCCAGCCTTTTCCATAAAAAATTCGAGCTTATACAAACCGACGGCGCTCCGAAATCCGGAAAAAAGATTTACTTCATAAACCCGCCTGTTGTGGAAGACACGAGCCTGAATGCATTCCGCAAGGGTACAAGCTATGCATCTATACCTATAATCCGCGAGGCCGTGAAAAACAAAATCCGCACGATATGTTTTTGCAGGGCGAGACAGGAAGTGGAGCGCCTGTACAAGGCGGTGACAGACGGCAATCCCGATATAAAACACCTGATAAAACCTTACAGGGGCGGGCTCCTTCCGGGCGAGAGACGTGCGCTTGAGAAGGACATTCTCAAAGGGAAGCTTGTCGGTATAATTTCTACCAACGCCCTTGAACTCGGCATAGATATTGGTGACCTCGATCTTTGCATAATCTCCGGTTACCCCGGCACCATTGCAAGTTTCTGGCAGCAGACCGGAAGGGTGGGGAGGAAGTCCAAGGAAGCAGCAGTTGTATTTATTGCAAAGGATAGACCGATCGACCAGTACCTCGTGCATCACCCAGAGTTTCTCATGAAGGCTCCGGTCGAACAGGCATGGCTCAATGCGGACAATCCGTATATCCTCCTCCAGCACTTACCCTGTGCCGCATACGAATATCCGCTTCGCCAGACTGAAAACTACTTCAACAAAAAAATATATTCAAGCGCTGTCGAGATTCTCAAGAATGAAAAATCAATTGTGCCTTACCAGGAAACATACCGCTATGCCTTGCAGGATTATCCTGCAAGGGGCGTGAATATCCGGGGCATGACGGATTACAATGTCGAGATTTACTGCGGCACGACTGTCATCGGAGAGCTCGACCCGATCGGCGCGAGGGGCACGCTCTACAAGGATGCGATCTACCAGCACCTCGGCATAAAATACATGTCGCTTGATCTCGACCTTGACAAGAAGCTCTGCAAGGTTGACAGGGTCGACGTCGATTATTACACAGAAGCCGTGTGGGAAGGCAGGGTCGAGCTTACCGACAAAGAGGAAGAAAAAAAAGTTCACGATGCGGACGTCCAGTACGGGTCGATCTATGTAAACAAACAGCCCAAGCTTTACAAGAAGATCAGGGAAAAGACCCTGGAGAATATTGGTTACGGCCCGATAACGCTCCCGCCTTTTGAATACAACACGTCGGGCATAAGCATTACTCCGCCGCGCGCCTGGGTTGATACTGTCAGTCAAACTGACAAGAGGTTTATCGGAGCAGCCCTCTTCGGGTTGAGCTATCTTATCAAGCACATCGCACCTGTACTTTGCATGGCAGATGTGAATGACATCGACGCCGATGTTTCACTGATCCATGACGCATTGATCTGGAAAAGCGCGCTTTTCGTTTTCGACACCATCGAGGGCGGCGTGGGGTATGCCGAGAAGATTTATGAGCAGATAGGCGAGTGTTTCAGTCTGGCATTGAGCATTCTCAATGAGTGCGAATGCACCTCCGGCTGCCCTTCATGTGTACCGCCGCTTCCGCCCGGAGTCAATGATGATGGGCTTGAAGATCTTTTGATAGAGTCCGATGCCGCTGTGGAATGCACAAGGTCGCTTTTAATAGCCCTGACCGAAGGGAAAATCATAATGCCGGAGATAAAATTTACAAGGACAACGATCGCACCGGCGGTAGAACCGGTCATAGATGAAGAAAAAATCAAGCTTGAGAAAAAACTCGAAAAAGCCGCTAAGAATCTTAAAATTAAAAGGGAAAAACTCCATTGATAAAAACTGCCGGCTATATCAACAAGACTTTCCTCCACTGCCGCGGCATAGGCCAATCCATGGAAACGAAGCTTAAATCCCTGGGCTTCGAATCATGGGACGATTGCCTTGAAAACAGGAACGATCTTCCTTTCAAGGGAGCGAGGCTCGATGCATTCATAGATGAATTAAAAAAAAGCAACGATGCATTCTCAGGAGGCAGGATCGAATATTTCACCTCCAATTTCCCCAACAGGGAACACTGGAGAATACTTGCCGATTATTTTGACGACACAACTTTTTTCGACATAGAGACAACGGGGATTTCTCAAAACGGCAACATAATCACAGTAATCGCCTCGTATAAAAAACAAAAAGCAGAAGCATTCGTGCACCCGGAAAACCTTGATGCCTTCCTTGATCTTGCGGAAAACTCGAGGCTCCTGTGTTCATTTAACGGAAACTCATTCGACCTTCCTTTCATCCTGCGTAAATTCAACATACCATCACTTGACAGACCGCACGTGGACCTAAGATGGGTCTGCTACCACGCGGGTCTTAAATCCGGCCTCAAGAATATTGAAAAAACGCTCAACATCAAACGGCCGGCAGATTTGATCGACACCGACGGGTATGAGGCTGTGCTGTTGTACTACCGCTGGCTGGCAGGGAACGCCGATGCACGTGAGAAACTCATAAGATACTGCAAAGCCGATGCAATAGGCACATATCTTGTTGCCGGCAGGATGCTTTCAAAACACGGTATATATCCACAAATCAACGAAGCTGCATTCGAAATTATCGGTTGATGGGGAAACAGCCTTCAATTGTAAGCGATTTTTCCTACAAATGAAAATATAATTTCCAGGAAGATTAAATTTTATTCCGGTTATCAAGGCCTGGAATCCGGTTTATCTGATTGGCATGTTTATTGCATAAAAATAGCTTGAGGAGTTGATATGAAAAACATAATATTTTTAATTTTAAGCTTATTCTTGATAGCATGCAGTAACCAGTATGGCAGCAAAATCTCTCAAGATGACAATAATTACTCAGGCAGCGGAGTTGAAAAACTTTATGTTTCAAATATTTCAGGAGATATAGAAGTTGATAAATGGGACAGCAATCAAATCAGGGTTAAAATTACCAAAAGGTCATTCCTTGAAGTCTCTCTGGATGATATTGATACAGATATCCATAAAGGGAAAACATTCAAGGTTGAAGCAAAATGCAATAATCCGCTATCCATAGATAATGTTTATGTCAAATACAAGATATATGTACCTGAAAATATTGAAGTAGAATGCAAAAATGTGTCTGGAGATATTATCGTTGGTGATGTATCATACATAGATAAATTATCAACCACCTCCGGAAATATCAATGTTGATATAGACAATATGAAGGGTGATGTAGAAATAACAACAACCTCGGGAAATATTAAAGCTGACATAAACAACATGACGGATGATGTGAAAATAACAACAACATCAGGTAACATTCAAGCCAGGGTAAAAGACGGCATTTATAAAAAAATTGAAGCGTCAACGACTTCAGGCAATGTCAATATCGACGGCCTTTCAAAAAAAAGCACGGGCGAATATGAAATCAAGTTAAAAGCAACCTCGGGCAATATTGATGTAGATGAAAAAAAATAAATTTGTCTTAAAAATAATAATTTATTGCAGAAAATAACATTATATATGGAAACAAGGGGTTGCAACCCCTTGTTTCAGCGGAGTTTTTAAACAGTTATTTATAAAATCAGATGCTCTGTCCCCGATTATATATATCAATAAATAATTGACAAATATAAAATCTGCCTCTATATTGAGCCTACTTATGGAAACAATCTTGACAGTTTTAATCTTTGCCGGTGCAATACAGGGCTTTTTCCTTTCTCTTGTAATTTTCAACAATGCCCACTTGAAAAACGAAAGCAAGTTTTTCCTGCTGATTATACTTTTGTTTTTTTCCATCAATATTATCCTTAATGCCATTATACAGAATGTGGCCAGGTCAAAGCCGGACTTCATGCTTACAACAGGGGCGTTCCAACTGATGCTTGGCCCCATGGTTTATTTTTATGTCAAATCACTGACCGAAGAAGGATTCGCCCACAAATTTGCCGATCTGGTTCATACCGTCCCGTTGATGTTATATTTGGCTTTTATAATTTTAATTCATATCCGGCGCGAACTCATACCAATCCTGGGAATGCTTAACAAAATTATGTGGGGCTTTATTCTTATTCAACTCTCTTCATACATTGTTCCCGTGAGAATAATGATAAAACGGTATAATGAAAAACTCATGGACAATTTTTCTTCAACTGATAAAATCAATCTCAAATGGCTCGATTCCATTTTATTCTCACTGCTATTGCTTCTTGCCGTATATTTTATTCTGGTTGTCTTCATTATGCATGACTTGAACAGAGCATTTATAAACAGGTTTTTTTCATTAATACTGTCATTTTTCATTTATCTGTTCGGTTACAAGGGATTAATGCAAAAAAATATCCTTCCGGAAAATGCACAAGACAAAGTCAAGTATTCCAAATCCCTCCTCCCTGCGGAATACGCCGGGTACTGGAAGAAAAAACTTATTTCATGTCTTGAAGAGGAAAAACCTTTTCTGGACGAGGAGCTTTCCCTTTATTCACTTGCGAATAACCTTGGCATTCCGACAAATCAATTGTCGCAGATAATAAACAACAATCTTAAAACCAATTTCTATGAACTTATAAACAGTTACCGGATCGATGAAGTGAAAAGGCTTCTGACAGAAGATATGAAAAAAAACATCATTGATCTGGCTTTCCAGGCCGGATTTAATTCCAAAACCGTATTCAACACTGTTTTCAAAAAAAAGACCGGGATGACTCCCACTGCTTACAGAAATTCAATCAATTTCCACGATCACTAAAATTACTGCTTTAATAGTTCTTTCCTATGGGACAGAACGACAATTGTCCATGATTTATCCATAATTCAATTATCCATTCAATAGAATTCATGGAGGTTGAATATGGAACTAATAAAAAACATAAAGTCAAAAAGCAAAACATATCAGGAAAAGCCCGTGTCTGATGGAAATTCGGGCCTTCTTGTGGAATTAAATGAAGTAAACAAGGTATTCCCTGTTTCATCCGTTAATTTTTATGCATTGAAAAACATCAATCTGAAAATCAACAATGGTGATTTTCTTGCAATTGTGGGCAAATCAGGAAGCGGTAAATCTACACTTTTAAACCTGATAGCCGGCATCGATAAGCCCACAACAGGTGAAATATTTTTCAATGGCCTGCATGTACACTTAATGAATCAGAATGAATCGGCAGTATGGCGCGGACTTTCCGTAGGAGTTGTTTACCAGTTTTTCCAGCTATTGCCTACATTGACCATACTGGAAAATGTGATCCTGCCAATGGATTTCTGCGGCAAGTACAATCCCGGGGAGAGAAAAAGAATGGCTCTGAACATCCTTGAAAAACTCGGCATTGCAGATCAGGCAGGAAAACTTCCGTCAACATTGTCCGGCGGTCAACAGCAGCGTGCCGCGATTGCAAGGGCTCTTGCAAATGACCCTCCGCTTATTGTAGCCGATGAGCCCACCGGCAATCTTGATTCCAAAACGGCAGAGAATGTCATGCAAATTTTTAAATCCCTTTCTTCAACCGGGAAAACGATCGTAATGGTCACGCATGAAACCGATATCAGCAGTGTTGTTTCTCATGCCATACGGCTCTCTGATGGCGAAATAGTCAAAGGAGGAATAAGATGATCGGCAGACAGTGGAAAAAACTTTTGAATGATGCCTGGCTCGCAAGGGGCCGGGTTTTAATGATGATAATCGCAATTAGTGTCAGCATCTTCAGCATAGGAATGATTCTTACAACTTACTCGATAATCTCGCGTGAAACAAAAAAAAGTTATCTGGGAAGCAATCCTGCAATGGCTACAATCGAACTTGACAGGGCCGATGATGCTTTGATCAATTTGGCTTTGCAGCAGCCTGAAATAAAGTATGCGGAAATAAGATCGACTATTTTGGCCAGGGTATTGATCAATGAAGACGATTGGCGGCCACTGATTCTTTTTGTCATCAGGGATTTCAATAATAGGCATGTAAGCACATTCATTCCTGATGAGGGCAAATGGCCCCCTCCCCCAGGCACAATGCTTGTCGAACGCTCCGCCCTGGAAATGATAAACGACAATGTATATAAAAATATGATTATTAAAACACCCAACTCTTCAAGGAAAAATATTTTTATCGCCGGGATCGTTCATGATACAGGTCTTGCTCCTGCATGGCAGGAGCGTGCCGCTTATGGTTACATAACTCCAGAAACGCTTGCATTGCTCGGCGAACACGGCGGAATGAATGAATTAAAAATTACTCTAAAAGACCATTCGGCAGACATGAAGAAAATCGAAGAAACATCATTTAATCTTGCAGCAAAAATCAGGAACCTTGGCTATACTGTAAAGGAAATACAGATACCCCCGCCCGGCAAACATCCACATGAAAATCCGACGCTCGCATTAATAACATTGATGCTGATTTTTTGTATTCTTGCACTCTTTTTAAGCGCCATACTCTCAGCATCAATGATCGGCAATATAATGGCAAAAGAAAGCCGCCAGATAGGAATCATGAAAACAATCGGTGCAAGTACCGGACAGATCATGCTTTTATACCTGACGCTTGTTTTTGCAATCAGTTTGACGGGATTTTTAATTTCGGTTATTCCCGCCATGACAGCAGGCAGAAAATTTTCGGAAACGATCGGGCATCTATTGAACATCAACATATCGAGCCTCTCAATACCTTGTTGGGTGATCGTGATCCAGTTTACTGCCGGCATAATAATACCCATGATCACGGCATTTTTCCCGATCTTTTCAGTCAGCAGGATTACCGTTTACAAGGCGATCAATGATTATGGAATCAGGCTTGAAAAATTAAAAAAAAGTAAGGCTGAAAAACCGAACAAATTCACGATCGGGAACAAAAAAACCATTTATGCATTCCGCAACATGTTCCGTAAAAAAGGAAGGCTGGTTTTCACCCTTGGGCTGCTTTCAATTGCAGGCGGAATGTTTTTAACTGGGCTTAACACTGCTGGTGCATGGAAAAAAAATTTGGCCGACGGTCTGTCCGCGCGCAAGTATGATCTTGAGATCCGTTTAAGCAAACCTGCGTCAAGCGCCGGGCTGACAAATATTCTGATGAATGTTCCTGATGTTAAAAAAGTTGAAACCTGGGAAAATATACCGGCTGGACTCGAAATAAGGGATGGCATATATGCTGTCCATACCTATCCTGACGGAGGACACGGCAGCTTTTCACTCAGGGGTTTCCCGGAGGGGACAGAGCTTGTTAAATTTCCCGTTATTAAAGGAAGATGGCTCAAGCCGGGAGAAAATGATGCAGTTGTCCTCAACCAGATGGCATTCGCGCTGTTCCCAAAGGTTAAAATCGGGGATACTGTAAAATTTGCAATAATGGGAAAAATCACGGAATGGAAAGTTGCCGGCATAATCCGTGAAACAGGCTCGCCGGCAGCAGCATATGTGAATAGTATCGCTTTTTCAATAATAACCGGTTTTAAGGGCATAACCAATTCGATTAAAATCAAATTGGCCGGCAGCGATCCTGCATCAAAAGGTATGGCAATTCATAATATCGAACAAACACTTGAAAATAACAATATTAATATTTCCCTGATAGTTACCGATGCCGAATTGCGTACCGCAATGGGAGGACATATTTACATACTTGTGACCATGCTTATTATGATGGCAATTATAATGGCAATAGTAGGTGTACTTGGATTGGGCGCAGCAATGGGCATAAATGTAGTAGAAAGAACCCGCGAATTCGGTATCTTGCAGACAATCGGCGCCAGGCCGTCAAATATAATGACAATTGTCATTTTCGAAGGAATTTTTATAAGCATATTAAGTTCAATTTTAGCAATTTTCATTTCAATACCTTTTACGGCTCTGGTTGGCTCGGTAATCGGCTCAATCGCATTCAGGACGCCTCTGCCTGTTGTTGTCTCAAGCAGCGCATGCATTATCTGGCTCTTTATCATAATTACTGCTTCGGCGATAGCGAGCGGCTTTCCTGCGTGGAAGGCTTCCCGGCTTTTAATAAGGGAAACACTTTCATATGTGTAAAAATTTTTTAATAAAAATACCAATTTAGGAGGAATAAGGAATGAAAAAGAAAACAATAATTATTACTGCGATTGTGGTTATTTCAATAATCTGCATTTTAGTCGCAATGCACCTGCATTTCAATCCGGTTAAATTCATCATGTATTTACACCATGCTGGCTGACATATCAAACAACTTTTACAATCCGGCAATTTCGCATCCAGTGGAAAAGCCGGATTTTTCCATGATTTGGCTTATTTTAACATAATCCATGAGAACAAAAAATTAATAAAAAAACTCTGGACAAGAATGAATAATTCTTTTATACACATAAACATGTGCGCAATTAAGCATATATTATTTTAAGCTTCAATGC
>JBJKSS010000271.1:0-4848 GCA_046703745.1 Spirochaetota bacterium | reverse complement strand
ATCATAGGCACTGATGAGACAAAACCTGCCGGCGACAGATGCATTAATATAATGGGAGATTTTAACATAGCCGGAGAAATATGGCTCATTAAAAAATACTACGAAAAAATAGGTGTCCAGGTATTGTCCACCATCACAGGCGATGCAAGGGTGCTCGACATCAGGAATGCCCACAGGGCGAAGTTGAATGTCGTGCAGTGTTCCGGGTCAATGACAGGACTTGCAAAACTTATGGAGGGAAAATACGGCATACCCTGCATAAGGGTGTCATATTTCGGTATAGAGGATATGGCCGAGAGCCTTTACAAGGTCGTGGAATTTTTCAATGATTCAGAGCTGAAAGAAAAGGCTGTCCTCTTTGTCAGGGAGGAGCTGTCAAAAACTATTCCCCTGATAGAAGGCTACAGGAAAAAACTTGAAGGCAAAAAAGCAGCCATATATGTAGGCGGTGCGTTCAAGGCGATTTCACTGGTCAAGGCATTGAGACTGCTCGGCATGAGTACCGCCCTTGTCGGCACCCAGACCGGGAACAAGAATGACTATGAGGAAATAAGAGCGGTTTGTGATGATGACACGGTGATCGTTGACGACACGAACCCGCTTGAGCTTACGAAGTTCATCAAGGAAAAAAATGTCGACATCCTGATCGGCGGAGTGAAGGAAAGACCCATTGCCTACAAGATGGGTATAGGATTCTGCGACCACAACCACGAGCGCAAGGAGATTTTGTCAGGATTCGTAGGAATGATTAATTTCAGCGAAGAGGTTTACAAGAGCGTCTTAAGTCCTGTCTGGAAATTCATTCCCGGAAAGGAGGCGGTAAATGAACAGTGAGAAAACATTGAAATACACTACTACGAGAAACCCATGCAAACTGTGTTCGCCGTTGGGCGCGAGCATAGTGTTCCGTGGAATAAAAAACTGCATGAGTATTATTCATGGGGGGCAGGGCTGCGCCACATACATACGAAGGTATTTAATCAGTCATTACAGGGAGCCGGTAGACATAGCGTCTTCCAGCTTCAGTGAAGCATCGACGATTTTCGGCGGAGAGTCAAACCTCATAGAGGGTCTGGAAAACGTTATCAGGCAGTATGACCCCGAAGTAATCGGTATAGCAACATCATGTCTTGCCGAGACAATAGGGGATGACGTCGGCGTTATTCTAAACAAATTCAGACAGAAACACAGTGGGAAGAAAATTCCGGAAATCATTCATGTTTCAACGCCCAGCTACAACGGCACCCATATGACGGGGTTTCACAGGGCCGTAAAAAGTGTTGTCGACCATTTTGCCGGGGCGGGCGAGAAAACGAACAGGATAAATCTTTTTTGCGGATTTGTTTCTCCAGCCGACATAAGGCATTTGAAAGAAATATGCTATGGGTTCGGTATTCCGACAATTGTTTTTCCGGATTATTCCGAAACTCTCGATGAGCCGATATGGGATGAATACAGGAAGATTCCCGAAGGCGGCTCAGGTATCGATGAGTTGCATTCAACCGGATCGTCAAAAGCGAGTATCGAGTTTGGCAGTGCAATACCGGATGAAGATTCTGCTGGGCTATTGTTGGAAAAGACGTTTGGCGTTAAGCGCCATTCCATGAATATGCCTGTCGGGATCACACAGACCGATGTATTCATGGGCGTCCTGGCAGAATTGTCAGGAAGACCGGTGCCGGTAAAATATAAAAAGGAAAGGGGAAGACTCATCGATGCATATGTCGATGCGCACAAGTACCTTTTTGGAAAAAAAGCGGTGATATACGGTGAAGAAGATCTTGTGACAGCTTTAGCAAATTTTCTGCTTGAAACAGGTGTCATCCCTGTGCTTTGTGCCTCGGGGGGCAATTCCGGCAGGATGAAGGATAACATCAAAACAGGCGAAGGAGATATCCGCATAATGGGCGGAGTCGATTTTGAAGACATCCGTGATATTGCAGGCGAGCTTAAACCCGACTTCATGATAGGGGGAAGCAAGGGCTACAGGATAGCAAGAGAGCTCGACATCCCGCTTGTAAGGGTGGGATTCCCCATACACGACAGGATCGGCGCCCAGAGGATAAGTATCCTGGGGTACAGGGGGACGCTTGAGTTATTCGATCGCATAACGAACGCGCTTATCGAAGGCAGGCAGGATAGTTCTGCTGTGGGTTACAGTTATATTTAGAATAAATCTGAAAACAAGGGGTTACAACCCCTTGTTTCCAGGAAAAATTTTTGGAGGAACATCATGAACCTGAATAACCATCCATGTTTCAATGACAAAAAAAGACATATCTATGCGAGGGTGCATCTGCCGGTTGCTCCGAAATGCAACATACAGTGCAATTATTGCGTTAGGAAATATGATTGCATAAATGAGAGTAAGCCGGGTGTAACAAGCGGAGTACTCAAACCGGAAGAGGCTATAGTTTACCTGGAGAAGGTAATGAAGACCAGGGGCAACATAAGCGTTACCGGCATTGCGGGACCCGGGGATCCTTTTGCCAACCCGGAAGAGACCATGGAGGCCCTCCGGCTTGTCAGGGCAAAATACGAAGGTATGATGCTCTGTGTTGCTACTAACGGACTGAACATTGGTCCCTATATTGAGGAGCTTGCAGAATTGAAAGTGAGCCATATTACAATAACGATTAATGCCGCCCATCCTTCAACAGGTGCCAAAATTTACTCCTGGGTAAGGGATGGCAAAAGAATTTATCACAAGGAAGAGGCCGCGGCTCTTCTTATTGAAAGGCAGCTTGATGCAGTTAAAAGGCTTAAGGAAAAGGGTATTACGGTAAAGATAAATACCATAATAGTTCCCGGTATTAATAGCGACCATATACTTGATGTGGTGCATAAAGTGAAAGAGCTCGGCGCGGACATAATGAACTGTATTCCCATGATAACCAATGCAGGATCTGTTTTTGAAAACATCGATCCTCCTGAAAAATCTTTAGTCGATGGGATACGAAAAGAAATTTCCTTTCTTATGCCGCAGATGACACACTGTGCCAGATGCAGGGCAGATGCTGTGGGGCTCATTGGCGAAGAAATGGGGAATGACGATTTCGAGATATTAAAATCTGTGGCAGAAGAAAAATTTGAAAACCCTGATAAAAATCATATAGCGGTTGGAACCAGGGAAGGCATGCTGATAAATCGGCATCTTGGCGAGATCGATAGAATTTACGTTTATTCCAACGAGAACGGCAAGGTAAAAAAAGTCGATGTGAGGAAGGCTCCTGCGCCCGGATCGGGTGACGCACGCTGGCATGATTTTGCGGAAATAATAAAGGACTGTGCAGCGATCCTTGTAAGCGGTACAGGCGAAAATCCGGAGAAAATTTTTTTAAGCCATGGCATCAGGATTATAAAAACGGAAGGATTGATAGAGATAGTTTTGTCAAGGCTATTCGCAGGGAAGAAAATTTTCGAAAAAAAAAATGAAGGCTGCGGTAAGGGTTTAAGCTGCACGGGTTCCGGCAGCGGCTGCGGATAAACAACGGGGTTAACCCCGTTAAAATTAATTTTTGGAGGATTAAAATGGAAAAACCTAAACATCACATTCTGGTCTGCGCATCATTCAGGGTTGCGGGTGAGGCCAAAGGCATATGCAACAAGAAAGGAGCAGTAGGGCTTCTTCAGTATCTCGAAACTGAGATCAACGACAGGGGTATGGATTCGGTTATTGTTTCAAGCACGGGTTGCCTGAAGTTGTGCGATAATGGGCCCGTAATGGTCGTTTATCCCGAGGGGCACTTGTATGTAAAAGTGGATGAAAATGCAATCGATGAAATACTCGATGCCCTTGAAGACGGGAAAGCATGTGAAAAATACCTTGCAACATAATTTTTAGGGTGCAGCAATGAACCTTTCCGGTAAAAAGACAAGCATTATAGATACAACTCTCCGGGACGGTGAGCAGATGCCGGGTCTCGTTTTTTCCCGCAAGGAAAAAATCGAGATCGCATCCATGCTTGCCGATCTGGGTGTCGATGAAATCGAGGCAGGTTTTCCTGCTATGAGCGCCGATGATGCCGGCGATATTGCAGAAATAGTCAAGCTTAAACTCGGTAAAAGATTAATCTCCTGGTGCAGGGCAAAAAAGTCTGATGTAGAAGCTGCAGCAAAAACGGGCACCGATGGTGTGCATATATCTTTTCCTGTTTCAAGATTGATGCTTGATTCGATCGGCAAAAATGAAAATTGGCTTTTTGATTCTATGGCGGAAAACATCGAGTTTGCAAGTGAATATTTTGATTTCGTTTCAGTCGGCGCAATGGATGCAGGAAGAGCCGGTTTTAAACGACTTTCGAGTTTCATTTGCAGGGCAGCATTGACCCGTGCCGACAGGGTGCGCATCGCCGATACCGTGGGATTGATGAATCCGGTTGAAACTTTCAAAATGTTTCAAAATATGAAAAAGATATGCGGGACATTCCCCCTGGAATTTCATGCGCACAACGACCTCGGTATGGCGACTGCAAATGCATTGTCGGCCGCTATGGCCGGCTGTGAATCTTTAAGCGTCACGGTGAACGGTATAGGTGAAAGGGCGGGTAATGCTCCGTTGGAAGAAGTAGTCATGGCATTGAAGCATTCCCTGAATGAAGACATATCAATCGATGCATCAAAATTATCATCTGTATGCAACATGGTAGCGGAAATTACCGGAATGAAAATACCGGCAAACAAGCCGGTTACAGGAGAAAACATCCTGCGTCATGAGTCAGGTATTCATTGTAAGGGACTGATGTTTGACAGGGACACATTCGAGCCTATCCATGCCGTAGAACTGGGAAAGGAAGAACCTTCGTTTGTCTTAGGCAACCATTCGGGGGCGAATTCCATTAAAAACAT
>JBJKSS010000270.1:0-2570 GCA_046703745.1 Spirochaetota bacterium | reverse complement strand
GCGGGTCAGCCGGGAAGAAATCGATGAGCTTGCCGCCAAGATCGACCCGAACCTGCGCACAAGCATAACAACCGCAATTGCATGGCTCAAGCCCTTTCATTTGCAGCAAAAGCAGAAATCATTCTCAATGAGGGACAGGCACAAAAACAGGATGGGGCAAAATGTCGTTCCTCTTGCATCTGCGGCAGTTTACGTGCCCGGCGGGAACGCCCTGTACCCTTCAACTGTTTATATGACGGTGATTCCCGCAATAATAGCAGGTGTGGAACGCATCGTGATTTTATCGCCGCCGCGTACCTTTGTCGAATCTCCCGAGGTTGCCGAGATAATCCGCATACTGGGAATCAAAGAAGTATACAGGGTAGGCGGCGCCCAGGCCGTATTCGCAGCGGCTTTTGGCACGGGTGAGTTGAAACCCGTGGATAAAATAGTCGGCCCGGGTAATATCTTCGTGGCAAAAGCCAAGCAATTCGTTTACGGGAAGGTTGATATAGACATGATTGCCGGGCCAAGTGAAATTCTCGTCATTGCAGATACCGATAAGGAAGAGGACATCCCATTAATCGCAAGCGATCTGTTAAGTCAGGCCGAACACGGGCCTGCTGGCTGGACAAGATCCATTCTTGTGGGAACCAACAGAGAATTTTTGCTTAAAATAAAAGAAGAAACCTACAGGCAGGCAATGTCCCTGCCTCTAAAGGAAAATGCCATAAAATCGCTTGATAACCAGGGATTAATAATATCCTGCAGGAGCCCCGAAGACGCTGTTGAAATATCCAATAAACTCTCCCCCGAGCATCTCGAAATTTTTTCGGATAAACCTTACGCATTTTTGGGCAGGGTGAGGAATGCAGGAAGCGTTTTTTTGGGCAAATATACACCTGAGGCTGTCGGGGATTATCTGGGCGGCCCCAACCATGTGCTGCCTACATCAGGCACGGCAAGATTTTTTTCACCGCTTGGCGTTTATGATTTTGAAAAAAGGTTCAGCTGGATACAATTCAGCAAAAAATCCCTTGAAAAATTCGCTCCCGATATTGCAACCATTGCAAGGTCGGAAAAGCTTGAGGCCCATGCAAGAAGCGCTGAAATCAGATTGAATAAAAGGCATGATTAAAGAGAGGCACATTACAACCGATGCAATAATATTAAAATCTTCCAATTCGGGTGAAACGAACAGAATATTCACATTCATTTCGCCGGACATGGGAGTTGTCAGGGCGACTGCATACGGGGCGGCAAGGATAAAAAGCAGATTTTGTTCAAGCATTCAGAATTTCGTAAGGGCCAGGCTCTTTTTATACAAAAATCCCAAAACGAACCTCTATAAACTTGAAGACATTGCCGATGTCGATACCTATGACATAATCAAAAGCGATCTGAATTTTATCTATACCGGCTCCTTTTTTACAGAACTCATTTTAAACTGCTACCTGTCCGGCGAAGAGTACAGGAATTATTTTTTCCTGGTTCTATACAGCCTTGACATCATCAGGGAAAAAAAGGATTTTAAAAAGGCCTTTTTGTTTTTTGTCTGCAAATTCCTGTTTTTATCAGGATATAATTTTAACCTGGGTGCATGTAAAAAATGCCGGAAAATATTTGATTATTACTACTTTGATACAACCGATAACGGCCTGTTTTGTGAGAATGATGCAAGAAGCAAAAGATACAAGATTTACGAACCTGCCGCATCAACACTGAGGGATTTTTTTGAAAAGAAATATATATTTTTAAAGGAAGTTGAAGTTGCCGACTACATTTATAAACAGATACTGCCCTTATTTGAAGAGCTGATCCAGAACATCTTCGAGAAAAAAATCAAAACCATCACATTGTTGAAGGGCATGTTTTAGGCTTCATGAATTTATTTTCTTCAGATTGCCGAAAATTCCCTTTGCCTTTTTAAGCCTGGTTTCATTCCCCATGATACAGACGGAAAAATCGTTTAAATAATCTTCAAATAATTTGGCAAAATCCCTGATCCTTTCACTTGTTGCCGCAAGCATTTCATCCCTCTCCTTCTGGTACATTCCATTGGTAAGGCCGGTAATGTAATTTGCGCAGGCAATCTGTCCCTTTTCCCTCGGAGGTATATACCTGTCATGATTTTTGATTGTGCCAATTATATACTTGGCCAGGTCTTCTCCTGTCAAATTCAATTTGCTAATATATTTGCCGATATTCTTAAACACATCCAGGGTCTTTTCAAGATTTGGATCCCTGTATGAAAACAGCATCAATCTTCCCGATCTTTCGATTGAAGTACCGGCCCCGTAGGCACCGCCGAGTACCCTGACATTGTTCCAGAGATAATCAAGATCGACAATTGTCCGCATGACCTGGATAAAGCCGTTGTAATTGAACCCCAAATTTCTATAATTGAAGCCGACCCCCACGGACAATACCCTGTTTGTTGTCATTATGCCTTCATTGAGCTTTTTTAATTCAAATTCATAATTGTGAATTTTTACCGGTTTATCCGCGAGACTATCGGTTAAAATCGGGACATTATTTTTGAAAATTTCATAATCTTCATCGGAGCATGTTATGCTTAAAAGGAGATTTTT
>JBJKSS010000269.1:0-8810 GCA_046703745.1 Spirochaetota bacterium | reverse complement strand
GATAAGGACAGGCTCGAAGGCAGCGGTGCTTGACGTTACCGGAAAGATCATCGATTACTTCGTGTTCAACCAGATGGATGCGGAAGGTTCGAAACAGACCATCAAAAAATTCATCGGGAAGCACGATGTCAACCTCGTTGCAATCGGTAACGGCACCGGTTCGCATGAGGTGCAGGAGATTGTTGCGGCTTCAATAGCGGAATACTCTTTGCCTGTGGAATTCACCGTGGTTTCGGAGGACGGTGCAAGCGTTTACTCGGCCTCGGAAGTTGCACGCGAGGAATTCCCCGAGCTGGACCTGACCATAAGGGGCGCAATCTCGATCGGCAGAAGGCTCCAGGATCCGCTCTCCGAGCTTGTCAAGATCGACCCGAAATCCATCGGGGTCGGGCTCTACCAGCACGACGTCAACCAGGCAAGATTGTCAGACACCCTGGACGAAGTCGTGCAAAGCGTGGTCAACAGGGTTGGAGTGAACCTCAACACAGCTTCATTCTACCTGTTGAAATACGTGTCGGGAATAAGCAACGCCGCCGCAAAAAACATCGTGAAATACAGGGATGAAAACGGTATCATAAAATCGAGGAAAGAGCTCAAAAAAATAGGCGGCATAGGCGAAAAAACATTCGAACAGGCGGCGGGATTCTTAAAAATCCAGGAAAGCGACAACCCGCTTGATAATACCTGGGTGCACCCGGAAAATTATGAAGCTGCCGAAGAAATATTCGGGATGATCAAATCCGGCAGGAGTATAAACAATGCCGAAACCGAAGGGCTCGCAAAAAAATACGGCGTTACAAAAAACCTCATCAATGAAATAATCGAAGAGTTGAAAAAACCAAACCTCGATCCCAGGGAAGACTACCCCAAACCCATAATGCAAAAAGGAGTCATCAGCTTCGATGATCTGAACGTGGGCATGAAGGTCACCGGTAAAATAAAGAACGTTGTGGACTTCGGCGCATTTGTCGATATAGGCATCAAGGAAACCGCCCTGCTTCACATATCGCAGATCAGCGAAAGCTATGTCAAAGATGTGCACTCTGTTTTGAAAGTCGGGGACATAAAGGAATTCACCATAATAGACATCGATGAAATTCGGAAGAGAATATCACTGTCATTGAAAAACCGGTGAAAAAAGTTCTTAACAAATTGAATTAAAAATGATATTGGAAACAACAGTGCCTCATGTGCATGGCCTCTCATGACGTCATGGATATGGCAGGTCTTTAAAATGATTATATACGGACTATTATACACAAATGAAAAGAAGTCTCAAAATTGCATATTTTTTTGACAACTTTTACCCTCAGGTCAACGGTGTCATCACCTCATCCATCAACACAGCCTTTGAATTCGCAAGGAGGGGACACGAAGTTTTCGCTTTCGCGTCGTATACAAACGGCGATCTGAATAACCTGCCGGAAGATTATTTTCCGTTCCCCGGTTATTTTCAAAAGGGTTCGGCCGCCTTTTTTTATCCGGATTTCAGCTTCACCTACCCTTTTTCATCGAAAATCGCCAATGAGCTGAAAAGGATCAAGCCGGACCTGATACACTTTCATGCGCCCCTGACAATGGGTTACCAGGCGATAAGGAACGCACGAAGGCTCAATATCCCCGTGATCAGCACCTTCCATACCTTTTTCGCAGAGCCCGAGTACCTCAGTGTCATCGGAATGAGGGACAGCAAATTCCTGTACAATTTCGGCTGGTGGTATTCCAACCAGTTTTTCAACAGGTGCGACGCCGTGGTATCCCCGGCAAAGGCCACGGCCAGGATCATTCTCGAAAAAAAGCTCAACGCACATGTGCGGATAATACCCAACGGCGTCGATGTTGCAAGGTATTCCAAATTCAAATTCGACGAAAAAAGGCTCAGCATCGATGTCAAAAAAAACGAGGAATGGATGCTCTTCATCGGCAGGTTGAGCAGGGAAAAATGCATCGATGTGCTTCTTAAGGCCGCTGCCATCGCAATGTCAAAAAGAAAATCGGCAAGGCTCCTGCTTGTCGGTGACGGCCCCTATAAAAAGGAGCTGAAAAAACTGGCCGTAAAACTTGGCATAGAAGACAGGGTTGTATTCTCAGGCATGATACCTAACCGCGACCTGCTCGAGTCCGGCATAATAAAAAAAATGAAGATGTTCGCAACAGCAAGCACCTCGGAAAACCAGCCGATGACGATACTCGAGTCGATGATGTTCGGGCTGCCGATAGTCGGCGTTGATGCCAAGGGAGTGCCGGAAATGGTAGAAGGCAACGGCATCATCGTAAAGCCGGATGATCATGAGGCGATGGGCAGGGCGATGATCAGAATCCTCGGAGACAAAAAAACGCACTCGTCGATGTCATTAAAATCCCTGAAGCTTGTAAAGAAATACGATATAAGGAACACCACAAACACGATGGAACAATTGTATATGGAAATGGTTGAGGGATATGAAAAAAGGCAAGACTGATCATTCATAAGCAATCTGGATGCCGTCCCAGATGATCCTGAGGTTTTCAAATGATTTTTTTTGCCACAGGATGTTGTTGTTGCCTATTATTTTAACCTCTTTTTTATTCTTGTCCTTTATTTCAAAAATGAAATTGCAGAGCGTGCTGATGCCTGCACTGTTTAAAAAATCAAGTCTTGAAAAATTCAGAACCAGCACAAGTGTTTCCAGGCTGTAAATATCAAGCATAAACTGCTTGATCTTGTCAAACCGTTTGAAATCATTGAGCCTC
Source organism: Spirochaetota bacterium (assembly GCA_046703745.1). GTDB lineage: Bacteria > Spirochaetota > GWE2-31-10 > GWE2-31-10 > JAFGQB01 > CAZHHK01. The sequence continues at coordinate 6,077 of JBJKSS010000269.1, read as the reverse complement.
AATGCGCCTTCGAAGAAAATCGTTTTTTTCTGGTCATCATAAATGATTTTGAACAATTCATCGTCAATCTGCATTATTATAGATCCTTGATATTAATTTTCACCTGGATAAAGGTTTCAACATTTTTCATTTCATTATCCTCGACAAACCTCGCACTGATCCTGCCCTTGAAAAAATTTATTATCGACAAAAGGCCGACCCCGGACTCTTCCTGGCTCCTGGAAACGGCCCCGAGCTTTTCAAAATACTTCTGGTTCGCATGGTTTGTATTCTGGATATCCCTGATGATGGGATAAAAGGCTTCATACTGCTTCCTGTTTATAACATTGTTTACCTCAACTATTATATAATACGTATCTATGGCAAGAAGGATCTTTACGGCATCATCTTTCGAGTAAGAATACTTGACAGCATTTTCCAGCAATTCGTTAAGTATGAATGATATCGAGTTGCTGACATGTTTACAGTTTGGACAGTTTAACGAAAGGTAAGATGAACAAAAATTTGAAATCTGCCCGCACTTGCTCCAGTATTTGACTATGTCACTCGCCTTGATCCTGATCTCGATAAGATAATTCTTCTTTTCCTCGAGGCTGGCGTTAAAATTGCCTATCTGGTTGAAATCATTCATTTTATCCTCATTTCTGCTTTAATACGACCAGTGATATATCGTCGTTTATCGTTGCGGATCCCATGTAATTATAAAGATCGCCTATTATCTTGTATTTGATTTTATGCGTCGGCAATTCATGATATTTTTTCACCATATCCGCAAGGTTGTCCAGCCCGAACTGTTCGCCTTTTTCATTGATCGCCTCTGTCACACCGTCCGAAAAAAGAAGAAGGACATCCCCCTGATTCATGCTGAACTGGTATGTGTTGAGATTGCTTTCAATATCTGGAAGGAGCCCTACATAAAACCCCAGATTTGCGGTATCGACAATCTCAAGGCTGCCATCTACCCTGCAGATTATGGCGCATTCATGCTGACCCGATATCGTATAGTTTTTGTCCTTGCATGTGATGACCAGCAATGTCATGTTCCTGTTTTCCCTGATCCTCTTTATATTGGAAAAAAGCACCCTGTTGAGTATCATGATAATATCCTTGGGGTTGTTTATCCTCATCTCGGCAATCGTCCTTATCGCAGTTTGCGCCATGAGCATAATGATGCCCGATGAAAGACCGTGCCCGGTTACATCTCCAATGCCGATTGTCGTATAATCTGAAATTTTTATAACATCGTAATAATCACCACCGACTTCATCGGCCGTCCTCATTATGAATGAAATTTCCATATTGTCAAGGTTATTAACCTCTTCCTGGAACGGAAGCACCATTGTCTGGATTTTCTTGGCAATGTTGACCTCTGCCAGGAGCCTCTGGGATTCATCCTTGAGTTTGTCCGCATAAACTTCAAGCTGTTTGTTTTTTACGCCTATCTCATTGAGCATTTCCTTCTGTTTTTCCCTTGCCCTGAGATTTTCCATAAAAATGATCTTCATTATTACGCTGCCCATCACCGGAAAATATACCAGCCCCATGATGAGCAGGCTATATGACACACCGCGATTGATGTTTGAGAATGCAAGTATCGTGTTTTCGACACCGGGAAAGAGAAAACGAATGATCAGTAAAATAAAAAGTTGTAACAAACCGATGAAAAGGTTGAACAATATGGATTCTTCAACCAGTGCGGCAAGCAGGGGATACAGGATTATTACGGAAATAACCGGACTCTCACTGGCATTGGTGAGCAAAACAACAAGGAACAGGTGCCATTCGAAAACATTGAGCGTAAGCTTCCTTGCAATGTCGAGCTTTTTAAAACCGGACAGAAGGTAGTTCATGAAATACAGCGCGGTTGCCGCCATCTGGACAATACCCAGAACGAACATCCCCCTTGTCCTGTAGAAAAAACCCAGGCAGATTATTCCAACGCTGAGTGCCACTATTACATAGAAGAGATTGAGCCCGTTGACCTGCCTTATCAGCCTGATCCTGTTTACGCCATCGTTTTGCTGCGAACCGAAACTTATAATAGCCTCAATCTGCCTTAACATTTTATTCACCCCGGATAATTATTTTAATACGGTCAGCAGGTTGCTGACGCCGACCATGATCTGTTCGAGTTTAAAAGTGCAGTTTTTGTATTTTTTCCTCAGTGCCTTGTTCAATTCATCCATTTCCCTGCTCCTGAAGAATCCCGTGTAGTCGTTCCAGAGCAGGGACATGAGCGGATCGGCCGTTTTTGTGGTTTCGCTTTTTTCTACGGCAACCTGGGAAATAAATGCGCCCTTTCTCGATATTCTTATAAGCTGATCGATCATGTTCATCCTTTTTTCCACGGGGACAAAATGAAGTATATTAATCGAGGTGCACCAGTCGAATGAATTGTCCTCGAAATCGATAAGGTCTTCGGTAATATCACCGACAAGAAGCTTTATCCTGTCGGAAAGATTAAGGGAATAATTTTCCTTTTTTCATCTCTCTATTGCAAAAAGGTTGAAATCCATGCCGGTTAATTTTATATCCGGTATCAATATTGCCACATTTTTAAGGAAACTTCCCTTGCCGCATCCTGCATCGAACAATGTGTCGGTTTTCGTAATATTGTGCTGTTTTATATTGTCGATGACCGTGAATGAAAAATTGTCGCTGACACGCGGCTGATAATCCCTGGAAATTTTGCCTTCACTCAACTTATCAAGGCTCATTCCCTTCCTGAAGGTTTCCCTGCTTTGAAGCGAGGCCTGCATGTAGAATTCATTGAGATGGAACATGCCGACAAGGTCCTTGAAGGGAGAATTCCTTGAAAAAAGATTGCCCTTTTCGGTCAGAGTAAACATGCCATTGGCCCGCTTTACCAACCCGATGCCTTCCATGAAATAAAACCACTTGTCCAGTTTTGATTCGTCAAAATTCATTTTTCTCGCCAATTCATCCATTGAAACGGGGTTGTCCATGCTTAGTTCATCATACAGCCCTGCGGTAAGACCGGCAGTAATCACAAGCCCCTGCCAGGTATCCGAAAGAATGTCCAGCATGTCCTGAACACCGGTGTTTGTTTGATCATTCATAATATCCTCCCGTTTTTCATTTCTTCAATTTGAAAAACATTCAACCCTGTTCCTTCCGTTATTCTTTGCACTGTACAGTGCATTATCCACCCGTTTTAAAAATATTGAAGGGTCGTCGGACTCGGTAAACTGGGCCACCCCAAAACTGCAAGTCACCCTGCCGACATCCTCGACTCTCAATTTTTCTATTTCCGTGCGAATAATTTCTGCGAATGCTTTTGCCTGTTCGAGGCTGTACCCCGGAACAAGTATCATGAATTCCTCTCCCCCCCATCTCGCCAGAACCGCATTTTCAAAAAGAACACCCTTGACTGTTTCAGCCAATGCGACCAGCACACTGTCGCCCGCATCATGCCCGTAGGTATCGTTGATCTCCTTGAAATGGTCGATATCAAACATTATCAGGGAAAGACATTTTTTATTTGCCCTGAAATTCTCGATTTCAAAGTAGAGGGACTCGTAAAATTTTATCCTGTTGAATGTCTGGGTCAACTGGTCATGCGTTGCGATCCTGTTCACTTCGTCTATCTGGAGCGTCATCTCATCTTCAATGGCACTGTCATGGAGCACCACCACGGAATGAATCTTATTCAGCTTGTCCAGCTCTTCCCTGTAATGATTATTCTCACGGATGAGCTTTTCCTTGTCATCCCTGATATAGGCGAGCCTGGCCCTTAATTTTGTGATCGTATTTTTTACTTTCCCGGTATTATATCTTATGCTGAGGTTATTCAGTTTTTCCATAAGGTCGTTTTCTATAAAAGTGGCATATTCCAGTGTAATGAGGTTTGTCTTCTTGTTTTGTTCGAGCTCTGCCTTAAGTTTCTGATTGAGACCGGACATCTCCTCGACCATTTTTTTCACCCTGATCTGCAAGTCAAGCCTGGATATAAGCTCGAGGTTCAGGAAAGGTTTTGTAATAAAATCATTTATGCCCGCCTTGAACAAACCGGCGATCTCATCATTGTCCCGATCCCTTGCGGTCAGGATTATAATCGGCAAATTGTCAAACGACTTCCTGCTCCTGATCCATGAAACCACTTCCTCGCCGGACATTTCCGACATCATCAGGTCAAGTACAACAAGATCAAACGAACTGTCAAGCATTTCCAGGGCCCTTACAGGACTGGAACAGGTGACCACTTCATAGGAATAAGGGATCAAAATATAATAAACCAGGGACAAAAATTCTTCATTGTCATCAATGATTATGATTTTATCACGCCTGGCATTATCGCTCTTTTCCATCGGTGGTTCCTTACCCCGCAATGCGGTCACCTGTTTAACGGAAGATCAAAACTTTTTAAAATTATCCGGAATCTGTCTTAAAAATAACAATCAAAATTTATTGTTAACCCTTCTTCATCTTTCCCCGGCCTTCCTCCTCTTATTCTCCCAAAAATTATATTTATTATAGTTTTTTTTTACCCTCCATGGCAAATATCTTATTCTACATATAATTGACTTTAATCTACTATTTTTTATGATCCGGCTCGCCCAAAACCATTCCTTAAAATCTCTTGGGGGGCAGACAATGCCTTTTATTGCCCTGACACAAAACTATTTTATCGTCATGAATTTATTCGCCTCGTTTTCAAGGGTTTCTATATTGCTGGAATTTTCATTATTGATATCCTCGAGCAGCATCGAGGCATTTAATATTTCATTGATGACTTTTGATATTTCATCCATATTCATGCTGTTGATTTTGGAATAATCATGGGCCTCCCCTATTGATGAAAGAATAATGCCTGCCCTGTCAAACACCCCGGCAGTGGAAGTTTTGAATATTATGCTGTTGTCCATGAGATTACAAAGGGAGAGAGTAATCTGGGAAGTCCCCACGTAAAATTCCTTTACCCTGGCAAGCTTGTTGTCCATGCCTTCCGAAATGCCCATGATGCCGTTGATTATTTTTTCTATCTGCCTGCCTGTAGTGTTCGTTACTTCTGAAGTTGTATTTATCCTGTCCAGTATACTATGCAATGAATCTGAAATTTTCTTTATGTTTTTTCTCGTGGTTTGTGAAAGCTCCCTGATTTCCCCGGCAACAATGCCGAACCCTCCGCCGTAAACGCCGGCATGACTCGCTTCAATAGCCGCATTTATGGAAAGCAAACTCAACTCATTTGAAATTCCGGTAATTATGCCGATCAGCTCCGAAATGATCCCGGTTGATTTTGATATTTCGCCTATCGCTTCAATCATATTCTTCATGCCGTCCTTTCCTGCCCGGGCAAGTACGACAAGATCATCGCTCATTCTTTTTTCATCCTCGGTAATTTTTTCTATGCCGCTGATCGAGGCAAGCATGTCCTTCAATGCCGAATGGGAATCATTTATGAATGAATTCTGAACAATGATCTGTTCCCTTATGCCATTAATGGATTCATTAATTTCGGAGGAAGCCGCCGATGTTTCATTCAGCTCCAGCTCGAGCCTGTCGGCAACGGACTTCATTGATTTTATGGACGTCAAAATCTGGTCGATGGAGGCACGGGTTAATTCCGAAGAAGAGATTATGCTCACACAGTAATTTTTGCTTATATTGCATGACGCCCTGATCTTTTCAATAATCAGATTGAGCCTTTCATTGTGGCTGTTGTAACAATTCATCAGGATACCAAGTTCGTTATCCGGCATTTTATCGAATTTGAAAGAAACATCATCGTGATTTTTAAGCATGGACTTTATCATTTTCCTGATCCGGAAAATCAGCGTCCTGTAAACCATGTAAAAACTCATAATGAAAATAAAAACCAGTACCGGCACTATCCACAGCAGGTTGTCCGCACCGAATCTGCCCGCATAATACAGGAGTCCTGCCGCATTGATACATGGCAGCAATATTGATGCTGCAAGACTGGGCATCAGTGATTTTTTTAAAAACAGGAAAAGACTTGCGGCAAGCAGAACCGAAAACAAACCAACGGCAGCGCAATAAATCAACAGAATATTCATTCTCAATTTTCCGGCAGGCTCTAAAATTTTTAATTG
>JBJKSS010000268.1:0-3301 GCA_046703745.1 Spirochaetota bacterium | reverse complement strand
AAAGATCGAAAAATGTTCCCTGCTAAATCTTGTGACCGTCATGTCAGGCCCGGGAATTTTAACCGTTGTAACTCTCCAGTTAAACGAAGAGTTCAGGGAAGGGCGCGGCATCACGCTTTATTTCAAGGAAACCGAAGTGCTCATCATAAAAAACCGTGAATATCTCATTGGCGCAGAAAATATAATCCCGGCAAAAATAATATCTGTAAGCAAAGGGGATTTTTTCACCAAACTTTTACTTAATTCAGATTACGGTGATATTTCAGTGCTTCTTACAAATTTTTCATTGCATGATATTTTTTTATCCGAAGGCGAGCCGGTTTATGCCGTCATCAAGGCAAACGAGATTTCCCTTGCCCTGAACAATGAAAAAGGATGATCCATGATCAAGATAAAATTCAGGAAAGAGCTTCATACTTCGAATGGTTTCTTGAATCTTGAAGCAGACATAACTGTGAAAAAAAACAGCTGTGTTGCGTTGTACGGCAAATCAGGAAGCGGCAAAACCACTTTTTTAAGAATCATTGCAGGGCTCGCCATGCCCGAAGAAGGAAGGATTGCGTTCAATGGTAAAGTCGTGTTTTCAAGTGAAGAAAGAATCAACATGCCTGCCCAAAAGCGGGAAGTGGGATTCGTGTTCCAGGATTACGCCCTGTTCCCGAATTTTACCGTTTATAAAAATTTGCTCTATGTCAACAGGGACAGGGATAAAATAGAAGAGCTCATGACAATCATGGAGCTAAAGGAACTTGCAGGAAGATACCCGGACAAACTCTCCGGCGGGCAGAAGCAAAGAGTTGCATTGGCCAGGGCGATTGCAGTCAATCCCGCGATACTCCTCCTTGACGAGCCGTTATCCGCACTCGACAACGGGATGAGGTCATTACTTCAGGATGAAATCGCAAAAATCGGCAGGTTATTCCCAATTACGATATTCCTCGTATCACATGACACGGGAGAGATTTTAAAACTTGCAGACAGAGTGCTCTTTATCGAAAAAGGCAAAATAATCCGTGACGGGAGACCCGAAAGCATTTTCATTAACAGCGCCACATCCAACAAATTCTCATTCTGCGGCGAGATCATAAAGATCGTCCCCGCGGATATAGTCCATGTCGCATACATTGCATTCGGCAGCAGCGTCAGTGAAATAGTGATTACCGATGAAGAATACAAAAGCCTGAAACCCGGCGACAAGGTGATGGTGGCGTCAAAGGCATTCAACCCGATAATAAAAAAAATCACCTGTTAGGCCCGCCTCCTTTTCATACTGCCATTTAAATAATTAAGAGCTATGAGTATTATAATGTTCATTGATATTAAAACTGCTGAATAAACAAATGCAAAATGATAATCCAATAGCTCCACCCTGTCGTAAATTGCAATTGAAGCCGCCGAGGTTTTTCCCGGGATATTGCCGCCAATCATGAGAATTATGCCGAATTCTCCCATAGTATGGGCAAACGTCATAACTACGCCGGTAATGATATGGTTTTTAATATTGGGAATCATTATTCTCACAAAAGTCTCAAGCCTGCCCTTGCCTGAGGCATACGAGGCCTCAAGTAACTTTTTGTCAAATGACTCCATGCCGTTTTTTAATGACTGGATCATGAAGGGAAAAGAATAAATGCAGGAAGCTATAACCATCCCTGTGAAACTGAATACAAGACGCAGGCTGAAATATTTCTCAAAAAACGATCCTATGATCCAGCGTGGTGACAGCAGAAGCAAAAGATAAAAACCGATCACTGTCGGAGGCAGGACAAGAGGCAGGGCAATTAATGACTCTGCAAGGGGCTTGAGGCGGGATTTGGTGAATGCAATAAGCAGTGCCAGGGGAAAACAAATGACAAGAAGAATTACAGTGGTAATAAAAGAAAGTTTCAAAGAAATAATGAATGGCGTAAAATCAATATTCATGTCGACCTCCGGCCAAAATATTAATTGTCATACCTGTATTTTCTGAATATCAAGCGGGCATTCTTTGAAAAAATATATTCATAAAAACTTCTGACTCCGGGTTTGTTCACGGCTTTTTTCAAGATTATAATTCCCTGCTTTATCCCGGTGTATAATCTCGGATCGACCTCGACCCAGTTGATGCCTTCCTTATAACCTGCCATATCTCTGGAAAAAGTGAGAGACTCCGCAGTAAATCCTATGTCACTGGCAGTTATTACCTGCTGGATCACCTGGGCAACAGTTTCTGTCCTTACAAGCTTTGATTCTACTTCCGGAAAGATTCCGTAATTTTTCAATACCTCTACCGCGGCTTGCCCGTAAGGTGCTGTTTCGGGATTGCATAAAGAAACTGTTTTAATGCTCTCGTTCTTTAAAATATCCAGTCCTGCTTTAAGATCGATCTTTTTAACAGTAAAAATTATCAATTTGCCATTTGCGTAAACCTTGGGTTCTGTGCCGGCAAACCCGTCTTCCGCAATCTTGCCGGGGAATTTCATATCGGCTGACATGAATATATCGTAGGTTGCCCCCTGTTCTATCTGTGTCGCAAATTTTCCGCTTGCACCATAAGTGATCTCAAGGGCAACACCCGGATGTGTTTTTTCAAAATCCAATTTTAATTCCTCAAGCACAAAACTCAGGTTGGACGCCGCTGCTATTCTCACTGTTTTTTCCGCCGTGTAAGCGATAAAAGGGAAAAACAAAAATACAAGCATGATAATTCTTTTCATAAAAATCTCCCAAAAAAATTTATGACAGCGGAGCAGAATAGTAGAGACGAGCCGCGGCCATTCTGTCCCTCTCAAGCGGGTTTATGAAGCATGATCCAGAAACCGGAATCATCGTCTGTTATTTCAAAATTTATATTCAGCTCTGTAAGCATGGAATAAAAATAAAAATTTAAAAGATTAATATTTTTAACCGATCCCCGGATTTTTTCCATATCATCACCGAATATTCCAATGCCTATCCTGTCATTCATTACACCGGCTTCTATTTTACCGCCTATGCAGGCATACGAATCCCTTGAAAGTACCCTGTAAATTTCACCGATTATTTCCCTGTTATCGGCGTCAAGAAGCCATTTCGGTTTATTGCTCACTGCGAGATTGACTGATTCATCGACCAGCGGGATTTTGTGTATGTCCCCATAAGTAATCTTGACATTAGAATTAAATTCATTTTTATGTAACCGATTTTCCATGATTTTCAAATATTCGTAGGAATCATCCATGAGAAAAACAAACATACATGTAATTTCGGATATCGTAAAGCCGATATCTTTGGAAGAGCTTCCTATGTCAAGACAGATGCCTTTGGTGATCCCTGTTTTATC
>JBJKSS010000267.1:0-4242 GCA_046703745.1 Spirochaetota bacterium | reverse complement strand
GCATGTATTTGCGTATTTGCTGTTTACCACGAGGATCCTTGAAGAATTATTCATCAGATGTTTTCTTGCAACGATCAGCGGTGCGCCTTTAACCCTGTTTGTAGTATATACGGCAGCTGTTCTGGCTTTTGTTTCGGAATAAACCATGCCGAGATCAGGCTCTTCGTTTTTCTTCAGGCCGCAGCTTATGCCGTTTGAATGAAAACCTTTAACCATGTTGATTTTGGGCTCAGGTATGATATTGAACAATCCGTCCAATTTGACTCCTTCCGATTAGTCGGTATTCTTGAAAAGGAGTGTTATATTACGAAAAAATAACTGATTAGGCAATATTAAATTTTTTGAAAATTTCAGTATGTATCAAGAATTCTTTACTGTTTTATTTTATCTTTCAGATCATTTAAAGCCTTTTTCAGCATATCCAGCTGTTTTCCTGCATTTTCAAAATTTCCTTTTACCAGCTCATTTTCATAATTTGTGAAATATTGAACGGCATTTTTAATCATTGCATTAACATTTTCATTCAATAAGTTGGGCGTTGGCATCGTATTTTCGGTATTTACTGTTTCTCCTGTCAATAAACTCAGTGCCTTGTCAAAAGAGTCGGACCATACAACCCGTTCCTGGTCGCCGACTACTATTCTTTTCATTTCGGGAAGTTTTGCATCAACGGCTTGTAAAAATATGGGCTCAACGTATAAAATGCTCATTTTACCATTCAGGAAAAGCGGTATTACCAGAAGATTTCCCCGGATTACCGATGAACCCCTCTGTCCCCAGAGTGTCAATGATTCGGACATTTCGGTATTCTGGTCAATCCGTGCTTCAATCTGTCTTGGGCCGAGAACTTCAATGCCTTTGGGGAACGTGTATACCGTGATTTTCCCGTAATCCGGAAAATCACAATGGCCAGCCATCCATGCATTCATTACATTTTTGTTTTTTGGCGTAAACGGGATCATAAGAATCATTTGCAGATTTTTTTCACCTGAAAGACTCTGTAATACATAATACGGCTCCACGAGTTGAAAGTTGTCCCGGTACCTTTCTGTTGCAAAATCCCATACATCTTCACGCTGGTAAAAAACATTCGGGTCGGTCATGTGATATGTGCTGTACATCTCGGCCTGTATGGTAAGATAATCCGATGGATATCTTATATGCCTTTTTAATCCTTCGGGCATTTCATTCATGGAATGGAACAGGCCGGGGAATATTTTTTTGTATGTATTGATGATTGGATCATCCTTGTCGGCAATATAATAATCTACCGTCCCGTCATAGGCGTCAATGACAATTTTTACGGAATTTCGTATATAATTGATACCGTGGTATTTGTTTAAAATGCCGCCGTAATTCTGTGAATACGGATAATTATCGGATACGGTATATGCATCTATGAAGTATTTTATGCGCCCGTCGTCTGTAAGAACGGCATAGGGATCATTGTCAAACCTCAGGAACGGTGTTATGGCCCTTGCTCTGTCAATAATGTTTCTGTTAAACATTACCCTGGATTTTTTATTGAAATAGGAGGAAAAAAACAGCCTGTAGCCGTCGAATTTCCATGATATTGCCAATTTTTTCAGGAATGAATCCATCGGCACCCCGCCCTTGCCGGCGTAAGTCGTATAGACATTATCCTGGCCCGAAGGGTAATCGAATTCTTTTTCGTTGGTTATTACATAAACATGATCCTTTGTGAGCTCACCGTAATAAACTTCCGGCCGTGTAATTTTTAAAGAATTTGCCGATATCTGTGCAGGAATATTCTGTATATAAAAATCGGGCTTGCCCTGTGATAAAAATTTGTGGACAGGCAGCAGCACCAGCCCGTAGCCGTGAGTATAAATTAATTTAAGGCTTATCCACGTTTTTGAAACAGGATCAAGGTTGTCTTTGTCAATTTCCCTTACGGAGAGCATTGTCTGCACATAGTCGCCGTCGATATTATACCTGTCGATATCAACATCATTGAATGTATAGTAAAGCCGGATTTCCTGCTGTTCTTTCAGGTTGTCCATCAGGGCCCGCCAGTCCCACAATCTTATGTTGTTTAAATTTTTTATATTGGCGTTTGCAATTTCACTGTTTATTACCTGTCCGGCAGGAATTTCTTTTTCTTCAATTGATTCCCTGTTTATTTTATAGGCATTCCGGGCAAATTTAATGCTATTGGATAAAAACGGTTTTTCAAGCGAGATTTCATTCGGCTTGACTATCGTGCTGTCCGCTACTGCGGGTATGATCCAGTTGGCAAGCATGATAATTCCGATTATAATTATTGCAGGCACCCATACAATTTTTTTCAGTTTAAACGGGTCAGGAACAAATAAATTATATAAATTCCTGTTTATTGCGGAAATTAAAAATATTAATCCGAGTGCGGCATATAAAAAAATCGAAACAATGAGCCCCGGCTGGCGGAAATAGACATCGAGAAAACCTGCTCCTGAGACGACTCCTTCCGTAGAATACATCAATTTGAATATATGCAGCCAGGTAGAATAGGCAATTAAAAAAAATGTAATGGAAATCAAAAAGATTATTGCTTTTTTGATCCCTGTGTATTTGAATATTTTTTTTTCAAATACACGGGCATTGTAAAAAATATTACTGATTATCAGTAACGGAAAAGAAAGTAAGAGGCCGGCAAATGATAAAAATACCAGAAAATAAAACCATCCCGACAGGTCCGTTAAAAAAGGCAATGAAAATAAATAAAAACTTGCCGGCATGTTGAAAACCGGATCACGTAATGCACTTGAGCTTTGGTTCATGAATAAAAGGTAGTTTTGCCAAATATATCCCAAAGAAACGCCGAGAAAAATCGACAAAATTGATGAAATAATAATAATTATGAATGAAGTATTTTTGAATTCTGTTTTTAAATATGCCAGTTTCAGTAGAAGAAACAAAAATATAAAAGAAAAAATAAATCCGGCAAAAAATAATAAAATTATTGTATTAAAAACTGTCCAGAACCTTCCTGTAAAATTTAAAACATTGAACCACAGGTATTCGGAATAATAATTTAAAAATACACTGTAACATATAATAAACAGGATATCTGCGAATATATAAATGATGTTCCGTTTGATTCTGCTGTAAAATTTTTTATTGTCTATTTTATTAAATTTTGTAAGTGTAAAAAATAAAGGAAGTAATCCTATAACAATTAAAAAAAGATTGATAATTGTAAACATTTGCCAAGCTCCATTCTAAATTTTATTCAACATGCTTTATATAATTATATTAGTGCCTTAAAAGTAAATGGTCTTATTCTGTTTATTATTGTCTTTTTTCCACGATAATGCATCATTTTATTTAATTTTCGAAAATTTCATCATAAATAACAACCATATCCCTTCCGTGTTCCTTGGCATAATAAAGTGCCTTGTCGGCTCTTTGAATGATATCTTCGTTGTTGTTGTCCGTAAGTCTGAATTCCGAAATCCCGATGCTTATTTTTATGAAAAAATCCGAATTGCCGCTGTCCTTAAATGCACGGATCCTGAGGTGTTCCCTCAACCTGTTCACTGCATACAGCGTTTCCTTTGCGGTTGTTTCCGGCAGGATAACGACGAATTCTTCCCCTCCGTATCTGCCGATTATATCGTTTTCCCTGAAGAATTTTTTTAACAGGTCGCCGAGTGTTTTCAGTACCATGTCTCCCACAAGATGGCCGTATGTATCGTTTATTTTTTTGAAATGATCTATGTCGATCATCGCACATGTAAAGAAAACCCCAAGCCTTGACAGTTTTTTCCTGTCATTAATGATATTGTCCTTTCCCGCTTTTTCCTTCTTGCGGATGCTCCTGTTTAATTCGGCATCCATTGCCTCAAAAAAGGCCCTTCTGTTGAGTATTTTCGTAAGATAATCCTGTCTGCTCAATTCATCAAGATCCCTGTAAAGCTGCTCGATTTCCTGCTTCTGTTTATTTATGATTTCTGCATCGACAATTGTCCTGAAAGCATTGATGATATAATTTTCAAGTCTGTTGAGATCCCTTGTCCTCTGGAAAACGATTTTCAGGAAAAAATACAGTTGTTCGGATAATATCTTTGAGCCTTTTTTGTGTTTTGACAGGGGAAATATGAAATTCTGATCCTCTTCAATCGGTTCATTCCGCACCGAATCGGGATTTTCAATATTGAAAAACAGGAAATGGGGCCTTGTGATATTCAGGACGGACAGAAAAATTTTTTTTACCGTATTTTCAATATCTTTATTGAAAAT
>JBJKSS010000266.1:0-10880 GCA_046703745.1 Spirochaetota bacterium | reverse complement strand
ATTAAAAACGCAGCAAGCAAAAAGGACGCCCGCAAGGCTGCAATGGCGGTCGGTAATTCAAACCTTGTAAAAACCGCCCTCTTCGGCGAGGATGCCAACTGGGGCAGGATAATGTGCGCGCTTGGATACAGCGGAGTAAAATTCGATCCGGACAACACCGATCTGTATATAGGGGACATCCTGTTATTCTCAAGGGGTGATAAAAAAGACTTTAACGAAGATGAAGCTGCCAATCTGTTAAAACAGAAAGAAATAAAAATCGGCATCAACCTTAACACGGGACGCAGGGATTTTACTGCATGGACGTGCGATCTTGGCTATGATTACATAAAAATCAACGGAAGCTACAGGTCATAAATTTTTTGGGGGTTTTAAATTATGGAAAAAATAATCGAAAAAGCGGAAATTTTAATGGAGTCACTTCCGTATATAAAGACTTTCGCATCCAAGACATTCGTCATAAAGTACGGCGGCGCCGCCATGACAGATGAAACACTCAAGAAAGAAGTTATGCGGGACATAATTCTCCTGAAATACATAGGCGTAAAACCCGTGATCGTCCACGGTGGAGGCCCGATAATAAATTCCTATCTCGATAAAATCGGAGTTAAACCCAATTTCATAAACGGCCTGAGAATTACCGACAAGGACACAATGGAAGTCGTGCAGATGGTTCTCGTGGGTTTGTTGAATCAGGAAATAGTCAACATGCTGAACCATTTCGGGGGCAAGGCAATAGGTCTCTCGGGCAACGACGCAAATCTCATAGTCGCTTCAAAACACATGCCCGAAGTCAAGTACGATCCGCAGACAAAAAAAGAGGAGATAATCGACCTCGGATTCGTCGGAGAAATCGAAAAGATCGATCCAAAACCGATAGAGGCGCTCTCTGAAAAAGGCTACATACCTGTAATCGCCCCCATCGGCATAGGCATTGACGGTCAGACTTACAACATCAATGCAGATACCGTTGCAGGCGAAGTTGCAAAAGCATTAAAGGCCGAAAAGCTCATAATGCTCACCGATGTCGACGGCATTTATGAAATCGCAAACAACAAGTCAACCAAAATCAATGCCCTGACACATGACAAGGCGATGCAGATGATAGCAAACAACCAGATTTCAGGCGGCATGATACCAAAGGTAAAAGCCTGCCTCAATGCCACTTCAAACGGAGTTAAAAGAACACACATCATAGACGGCAAGGCAAAACATTCGCTGCTGCTCGAGATATTCACGGACAATGGCATAGGCACCATGGTTATCAGGGACTAACGGAGAATTTTATGGGAATAATTGCTGACAGTGATGAGCTCATCCTCAATACATACAAAAGATACCCGCTGGTTTTCATGAGAGGCAACGGCGTCTATCTTTATTCCGACGACGGCAACAGGTATCTCGACATGGGGAGCGGCATAGCGGTTTCCTCCCTGGGACATTTCCACCCGAAATTGAGCCAGGCATTCGTGCTTCTATCATAAAAACTTCTGCATGTGAGCAACCGTTATTATTCGCTGCCGCCGGTGGAGCTTGCCTACAAGCTTGTAAGATCATCCATTTTCGACAAGGTATTCTTCTGCAATTCGGGGGCCGAGGCGAATGAAGCAGCGATAAAGCTCTCGCGCAAGCACGGCAAGGCATCCGGCAACAACGCAAAATTTGAAATCGTCACGATGAAAAATTCCTTCCACGGCAGGACGATGGCAACAATTACTGCAACCGGCCAGCAGAAATACCAGGAAGGTTTCGACCCGCTCTTGCCGGGAATAAAATATGCGGAATTCAACAACGAAAAATCATTATCCGAAGCCGTTAACGACAATACTGCGGCAGTATTCATAGAACCCGTCCAGGGCGAAGGAGGAATACATCCTGCCGATAAAAATTTCATCAAGCATGCACGCAAACTCTGCGATACGCACAACGCACTCCTGATATTCGACGAGGTGCAGACCGGAGTGGGAAGGACGGGAAGGCTCTACTGCTACGAACATTACCTCCCGATCGAACCCGATGTCATCACATCTGCGAAGGGCCTTGCAGGAGGTCTCCCCATAGGTGCCATGCTTGTAAAGAAAAAATTTGCCGGCCTGCTTGGTCCGGGTGAACATGCATCCACATTCGGGGGCAACCTTCTCTCCTGTACGGCGGCCTGCACCGTGCTGGACGTAATAGCAGAGGAGAAACTTCTCGAGAATGTAGAGAAAACCGGCAATTACCTCAGGAAGAAGCTCCATGATCTCAAATGGAAGTACAAAAGCATAACGGACATAAGGGGCATCGGGCAGATAAACGGCATTGAAATAAATTTCAGCGCAAAAGACCTTGTGAGCAAGCTCATCGAAAATTTCATTCTTACAATTCCCGCAGGCGAAAACGTGGTCCGCATAGTCCCTCCCCTTATCATCAAGGAAGAGAATATCGATGAATTCATTGCAGGCCTGGACAAATCATTGGCGGAATTCAAATAAATGTCAGGAACATATACGTTCAATGGAGTCAGTTGCGATATCAAAACCGGCCAATTTTACTGACATGATAATATCACAACAGGGCTGCCGATAATCCGACGGCCCTGTTTTATTGCCTCTCCGAAAAATTAATTATAAAATTGTAAAAAAAGTTTAATAAACTTGAATAATATGTTTATATAGTCTCTCAACAAGCTATTGGAATCTGACTGATGATTTATACTTGGTTTTAGCCACTCTTTTAAAATATTTTAACAGCATTTTATACTGACTGGCGCATTCATTTTTTTATGAGGAATTATCAAAATTGAGCAATAGAAAAAAGGCTTATCTGGTTCTGGAAGACAAGACAATATACGAAGGCTATTCATTCGGATACACGGGCTATGCCGAAGGCGAAGTGGTATTCAACACCGGGATGACGGGCTACCAGGAAGTATTGACCGATCCATCCTACTCCGGCCAGATCGTGGCCATGACATATCCCCAGATCGGCAACTACGGATGCATCAGTGAAGATGCGGAGTCGGACAGGGTACAGGTCAGGGGCTTCATCGTGAAGGAATACTGCCCTGACCCCAGCAACTACAGGAGCGAATCGACGTTGGGCGAATATCTCTCGGCAAGCAGGATCATGGGCATAGAAGGCATTGACACAAGGTCACTCGTAAAGCGGCTGAGGAATTACGGCTCGATGCGGGGATTCATCACGACCGACGAATCATCAAGGGATGAGATGCTTGAAAAAGCCGCAGGCGTCACAGATATAAACAAACTTGACCTTGTAAACGGAGTATCGACAAAAAAAGAATACGTTTACGAAGGCAGCGGGCTTAACATAGGCGTCATGGACTACGGGATGAAATTCAACATCGCACGCAATTTCAACGCGCTTGGGCACAAGGTTACGGTCATGCCTGCGGAATACGATGCGGCAAAGGTACTAAGCAAGAAATTCGACCTTGTACTTCTGTCAAACGGGCCCGGTGATCCGGAACGTGTCACTTACGGCATCAAACTGGTGCAGGATTTGACCGGGAAACTGCCGATAGCAGGAATATGCCTCGGACATCAGATACTGGGGCTGGCAATCGGCGGCAAAACCTATAAGCTCAAATTCGGACACAGGGGATCGAACCACCCGGTAAAAAACCTTATAACCGATAAGGTCTGGATTACGACCCAAAATCACGGGTATGCCGTGCGGGAGGATTCTCTGCCTAAAGACGCCGAGATCACGCATGTAAATCTTAACGACAATACTGTGGAAGGGTTCATGTATCTGAAAAAGAAAATATTCTGTGTGCAGTTCCACCCTGAAGCCGGCCCCGGACCCGAAGACTGCCACCATATTTTCAGGGATTTCATCGATACGCTGTGCAGGTAGAATTATTTTGTTATTATAATAATCGGAGTGAGAATACAAAATGCCTTTAAATAAAGATTTAAAAACCGTTATGGTGATCGGCTCCGGCCCTATAATAATCGGGCAGGCCGCCGAATTCGATTATGCCGGCACCCAGGCCTGCAAGGCCCTGAAGGAAGAAGGGCTGAAAGATATCCTTGTGAATTCAAACCCGGCTACAATCATGACCGACATCAACATGGCGGACAGGATTTATCTTGAGCCGCTGACTACCGAATCAATCGAAAAAATCATAGAAAAGGAAAACCCCGACGGCCTTCTCCCCACACTTGGCGGCCAGACAGGTCTTAATCTTGCCGTTGAGCTTTTTGAAAAGGGAATACTTTCAAAATACGACGTCAAGCTTCTCGGCACATCGATCGAAACGATAAAAAAAGCCGAAGACAGGGAACTGTTCAAAAAGCTGATGAATGAAATCGGCGAACCCGTGCCGCCAAGTACGATAGTAAACACGATACAGGATGCCGTTGATTTTGCCAACAAGATAGGATATCCGCTTATAATAAGACCCGCATATACACTCGGAGGCTCGGGCGGCGGCATAGCGGAAGACGAAGAGAACCTTATCGCCATAACCGCAAGGGGTCTGAAAAATTCCCGCATCAGCCAGGTTTTGATCGAACGATCCGTTGCAGGCTGGAAGGAAATAGAATACGAAGTCATGCGGGATTCCAACAACACCTGCATAACAATCTGTAACATGGAAAACTTCGACCCGATAGGCATCCACACGGGCGACTCCATAGTAATAGCGCCGAGCCAGACATTGTGCGACAGGGAATACCAGGTGCTTCGCTCCGCATCATTGAAAATAATAAGGGCCCTTAAAATCGAAGGCGGCTGCAATGTCCAGCTGGCACTGGATCCGAATTCCAGCGATTATGTAATAATCGAGGTTAATCCCAGGGTTTCAAGATCATCGGCGCTTGCTTCAAAGGCAACCGGTTATCCCATTGCAAAGGTTGCGGCAAAAATTGCAATAGGCCTGAGGCTCGATGAAATCCAGAACTCGGTTACAAAAAAGACCCTCGCAAGCTTAGAACCTACAATCGATTATGCAGTTATGAAGATCCCCAGGTGGCCATTCGACAAATTTCATTCCGCAGACAGGACACTTGGCACACAGATGAAGGCCACGGGCGAAGTTATGGCAATAGACAGAACCATCGAGGGCTCGTTCATGAAAGCTATAAGGTCGCTGGAAATAAAAGTCGACGGGCCGTGGATGAGAGAAGTGTCCGAGATGGATGCAGAAGTTTTGAAGGAATACCTGAAGCTGGTTGACGACAGGAGACTATTCGTTATTTTTGAATTACTGCGAAGGGGCATGACGACAAACGAGATTCATGATAAAACGAAAATCGACCTGTTTTTTCTCACCAAACTCGAAAACATTATTAAACTTGAAAATGAAATAAAGGGCACCCTGACCAAAGAAGTGATCCTGTCAAAAGGAGAAATCCCGGCAGGAATCAGGGAATTCGTAAAAACGGTAAAAAAATACGGATTCGGAGACATGTATATTGCAAAGCTGGCCGACGTAAAGCACCTTGAGTTCAGAAATTTCCGGAAGAGATGCAATGTAATACCCGTGTACAAAATGGTTGATACATGCTCGGCAGAATTCGAGGCCGTAACGCCGTACTATTATTCAACATACGAGGAAGAGGACGAGGTCACTGTCAGAGGCAAACGCAACGTTCTCGTACTTGGATCGGGACCGATCAGGAAAGGCCAGGGTATAGAATTCGATTACTGCTCGGTGCATTCCGTCTGGGGCTTGGACGATGAAAATGTCGAATCAATCATAATAAACAACAACCCCGAGACCGTGAGCACCGATTTTGACACAAGCGACAAGCTCTATTTCGAGCCGTTGAATATGGAAGACGTGCTGAACATAATCGACAAGGAAAACCCTGAAGGGGTGATCGTCCAGTTCGGCGGACAGACGGCAATCAACCAGGTAAAACCCCTGCATGTGGCAGGTGTGAAAATACTCGGAACATCGGTTGACGGGATCGATGCGGCAGAGGACAGGAAAATATTCAACGACCTGCTGTTTTCCATAGGCATAAGGCAGCCCGAGGGAAGGACGGTCTTCTCGTATGACGAGGCGCTTGGCGTTGCCCATCTGCTCGATTATCCGGTGCTGGTAAGACCTTCTTACGTCATCGGCGGGCATGCGATGGAAATCGTTTACAATGATGATGAGCTGTTTCAATACATGCGTTTTGCAACACAGGCGAGCCCGGAACACCCTGTGCTGATAGACAAATATCTTGTCGGGCGCGAAGTCGAGGTTGATGCAATATGCGACGGAGACGACGTCCTCATACCGGGAATATTCGAGCACATCGAAAGGGCAGGTGTCCATTCCGGGGATTCGATGGCGGTTTTTCCCACATTCAACCTCAGTGATGAAGAAACAGAGATACTTGTGGATTATACCATCAGGATCGGCAGGAAGCTACAGATTAGGGGATTAATGAACATCCAGTATGTAATTCACGGCGACAGGATATACTGCATCGAGGTGAATCCCAGGGCGAGCCGCACAGTACCAATCTTGAGCAAGGTAACAGGCATTGAAATGGTAAACATAGCGACCAAGGTAATGCTTGGTAAAACCATCGGGGATATGGGGTATTCACACGGACTTCTGAAAAGACCGGATTATTATACTGTCAAGGCTCCGGTATTTTCATTCGACAAACTGAAGATGCTGGAAACCAGCCTCGGCCCGGAGATGAAATCAACAGGCGAGGTGCTCGGGCTCGGCATGAATAAAACTGAAGCGCTGTACAAGGCGATGATCGGCAGCGGACTGAATGTCCCGAAAAGCGGCGTTGTGCTTCTATCCATTGCCCAGAGGGATAAAAAAGAGGCCGTTGAAGTGGCCATGAGGCTCCAGCGGCTTGGATTCAGGCTCCTGGGCACAAGAGAGTCGTACCGGTATTTCAGCGAGAGGGGCATAAAAATAGACCCGGTTTATTCTCCAAACGAAGGATCGCCCAACGTCCTGGACCTGATGAAGGACAGCAAGATCGACCTGGTATTCAACACACCGACCAAGGGCAAGAGCCCGTCCAAGCTGGGATTCAATATAAGAAGAAGGGCGGTGGAATTCAAGATACCGTGCATCACCTCGATCGATACGGCATTAAGCGCCATCAGGGTTCTGGAAGAGGAAAAGATGGGCAGCAGCACATCTACGCTTGCCCTTAACGATTATATAGGTACAATTGCCGGCAATGTCACAAGATGAAGCGGCGGTTAAACCGGACTGCCAAAAATGTTGTTTTCATCCACATCCCGCTTCTCGTCCTGCTGTTATTACTGATCCTGTACCCGTTTACCATAAAATCGGCGAGGATAGACCTGATTGAGAACGTGCCGATTAAGTTTGATGATATTCTTGCCAGGCTCAAATTAAAAAAAGGCAATACATCTGCCGTACTGAATCTAAAAAAATTTTCCATTTCCAGATACAGTTTTCCCTCAAATTCCGTAAAGTCATACATTTCGGAGGTGGAATTAACCTCGGACAATAAAATCACTTTGCATGAAATCTCCGTAAACCGGCCGATGAAAGCGGGAAACATAATGTTCTACCAGAATAACTGGTCGCTCGGCATCAAAAAAATCAGGATAAAAATAAACGGCAGGGAATACGGTTTTAATTCTATTTTAAACACCCGGATCAACGATGATACGGTCTTCAAACTGGCGCCTTTTGATATATCGGACAAAAACAGCCTTATGTACGAATACATGTTTTTCGACAAATCAAAAGGCACGGTAATCGATCAGGGCATAATAAACGGAAATGAAAATATCCGTCCGGATTCACTCCTGAAAAAATACGCCTTCTCGGTCATAAGCGAGGACTTCAGCCTGGTCAGCGTGCTTGAAGCATATTACAAGCCGTTTGACAGATTCATCATTGCAGCCTCGCTGATTTTCCTGGTACTAATTGCATTCAACTTTTTGACCGCAAAAAAATTACGGGGGGACAATGCATGCTGACTGAAAACATACTGCTTGCATCCGCCATGATTTTTATCCTCGGCGGAATTATTGCAAATTTTTTCCTTGAAAAAAAAATGTTCCTCTTTATCCTCGCCGTCCCGGCCGTAATTCTCCTGATACTGCTGATCGACCGGATATTAATCTCCGGGCATGTGCCGTTTACCAGCATTTATGAAACCCTGATATTTTTTTCATTCCTCTACCTGACAAAAATCCTTTTTTCCTTCAAATGGGACAACAGGATCATTGCCATTGTAACCATACCCGTATTCATAATTCTCTTAGCAGCACTTTTTATGCCGGCCCATTACAGGATACCTTCGCCCCTCTCCCCTGCCCTTCAGTCATTCTGGCTCATAATACATGTGCCGTGCTTTTTTATCGGCTACCTCTCTTTATTCATTTCATTCATAATAAGCATAACCGGATTTTTCAGGCCGACCGGCAGTCATTTGGAAAGGGAAATAAAGACAAGTTATTTTTTCATGTGTGCGGGTCTTGTAACAGGCGGAATATGGGCGGATATAAGCTGGGGGGCATTCTGGTCATGGGATCCGAAGGAAACAGGGGCGCTTGTCACAATCATAATGCTGTCAATCTCTTTTCTCTTCAAATCGGATAAAATGAAATTTGCAGTGCTTCTCCTGACATTTTTATCGCTGCTCTTTACTTACCTCGGCATTTCCTTTTTACTGCCCGGCCTGCATTCATACGCCGGCTAACCCTGCTGACCAGACCCTGCTGTAAACCGGGCCGCCGGGTTTGAGCTCCGATCTGTACAATACAAGACTGTCCGCCCTGAAGCAATAGGGGCGCTGCATTTCCGGGAGAATGATTTCGTTGTCTTTTTTGTACGCCTGTCTTGCAACCGTTATGTGATATTCAAAACTTTTGTCATCGGTAAAACCGATAGTACTGAAATTGTTCCTCACATCTTCCGCCAGCCTGCAGAGCCTGTCGAGGCCGATTATGCCGGTAAAATAAATGATCCTCGGATAACCGTTTTTGGGAAACTGCCCATACCTGGAAATTTCAAGATCGAACGGCCGGTGGTTTTTTATTATGTGCGACAATTGATTTATGATTATCCCGTTTTTCGATGCTTCGGTTTCGCCGAGAAACAAAATGGTTATGTGGAGATTTTCCCTGCGGGTGAGCCTGAAATTGTCAGGCAGGCTTATGCCGCTTGAAATTTTTTCCCTTATCCCTTCAGGAATGGGCAATGCGATAAAGAGCCTGTTATTCATAAATTACAACCTTGATATATTTATAAAATAATAATAGAATAACCGCAACATATTCTTTCACAGAAAGGAGCACCGAGTGTCATTCATCAGGGAAGATTTCATAAAACTTTCCAGGGATAACAGGCTGAAAAAAACCCTTTTTGCGGTCAGGGAATTCCTAAACGGGAAAAAGGACATTAACCATGCCTCCAGCCTGCTCGAGTGGCTGAATGAATTAGAAGGCACGGATTTTAAAATCCCTGCCGGCACTGAAAACTGGAAACTCCTTTATAAATCACTTCATGGCACACTGCAATCGGAAAATCCGTTTGTCGAGGACGAGCCGTTTGACAAAACGTCAAAAACCGGCATCAAAAAAAATATCCGGGTGCTCCTCGATGACATCAGGTCGCCCCATAATGTCGGCTCCATTTTCAGGTCATGCGAATGCTTCGGGGTAGAAGAAATAATCCTTGCCGGCATCACGCCTTCGCCGGAAAATAATTCCAAAGCAAAAAAAACGGCAATGGGATGCGAGGTTAAATATTCATACCATGAGAATGCGGCAGAGGCGGCACTGCTCCTGAAAAAACAGGGCTTCAAAATATACTCTGTCGAAAAAACAGGGAATTCGACCGGCATCAGGGGGTTAAAAACCGAAACGCCGGCACTCGTGATCCTGGGCAACGAGGAATTCGGCATAAGCAGGAAACTGCTTGAAATATCAGATTGCATACTCCACATAGACATGTACGGATTTAAAAATTCGCTCAACGTCTCTGTCGCCTGCGCCATTGCCCTTTATGAATTTTCGAATGCATGACGCTGCTGCTGCCGTTTGCTGTTTCACTTCAGCGCATAATCGATTATGCTGTTTACATGTATCAAAGTCGTGTCCAGGAGCTTTATGTCGTTGAAATCAGACTGGTTAAGCAATAACGGCAGCTCTGTCCCCCCGAGGATCAAGCGGTCAATTGCATATTCCTTTTTCAATTCCCCGGCAATCTGTTTGAATTTCTGCCTGGTATTATACATGACAACTTCCTTGACGAGCTCGTTTATATACCTGTCGTGTATATAATCCTGGGAAGCCGCATCTGGAATGAACAAATTGATATTACTCTCCGCAGCAGCCGACTGGTAAAAACCTCCCTGCATGGTGAATTTCGTACCGAACAGCCCGAGCCTTTTAAACCCGGCGGCCTGTGCATAATCGACTGTTGCCCTGACTATGCTGATAAGGGGTATCGGGGAAACAAGCTGTATTCTGTCGAAAACAACATGCGGGGTATTGGACGCCATAACGGCAAAATCCGCCCCGCCGTTTTTCAGCCTTTGTATTTCTCCGGCCAGGTAATCCACAAGAAGATCGGTTTCCTTATTGGAAAGCAATTCCAGCATGCGTGTCATATCGATGCTGTTTATAAGGATGGAAGGATAATGCCTTGTCCCGATCCTGTTCTGGAAACCGGAAACCAGCAATTGATAATAATTAACCGTGGATGCAGGCGCTATGCCCCCGATTATGCCGATAATCTTTTTTTGTTCCATAATTTCTCCTGCAAGCAAACGATAAATATTATGCTTTTACAGCAGCCGGTTTGCTTGCAATAGCCGGCCATTTGGCATTTACTTTATTACCAATAATAAAATTTATTTTCATTTCAGTCAAAAAAATCCGGAGGTATTCATGTTAATTCCTGAATTACATCCTGCCCCGGA
>JBJKSS010000265.1:0-8094 GCA_046703745.1 Spirochaetota bacterium | reverse complement strand
AATCAAGATTGCCTGTATTATTACATCGATCCAGTCATACCACAGATTCTCAAGGAAGCTGCGCTGCGACCTCAGCTTTTTCAGTTCCCTTTTCTTGACAGCCTTGTCCTTTTTCATTTTCTTTTCGAGTTCTATGTCTTTTTTGTCATAAACCTGCATTATCAGTTTCGTATTCGAAAGACGAAGAAGCAGATAAGTTATGCCAGGCAAAGCAGTAATGACCAATACAACAATAAAGCTGAATACAGAAAATGCCGGGCTTGTATTCTCCTTAAATTCGCCCACCATTCTGGGCAGGGAATAGAAAACATAAGTAAAAACCACTCCATATCCGATAAAAGCCTTGAAATAATTGTAAATCCGTTTTTCTTTATTTTTCCTGATATAAATGACATTGAAAAACATCAGGCCGGCAAAGGCGATGACAAGTCTTATCACTATGGAAAAAATAACGAATCCGTCGGTTAAATTTTTCAATCCAATGGTAAAAACCGATAAAACCGATAAAATTATCCAGCCCAGGAGCAGAAATAACGGTGCATAATAAAACAGGCTGTCCTTATTATTAAAAGGAATGGGAAATAAAGTTTTTTTATCTATTGAGGCCAAATTAATTCTCCAAAAAAAAAATTTAGCCATTAAAACATTAATAAAAGATAATGTCAATCAGAGTAAATCCCATTATCGGACAAGAAGGTCATTCATAAAAAGAGGGTCATCGATCCTGAATTCAAGCTCCCTATCCTTGAAGCAGTCGAAAAATTTAATGTAATAAGCCGCAAGACAAAGCGGAACGTCGGGATATCTGGAATTTTTGCGGGAATAAATCAGATCACCCAGAATCGGAAATCCCCTGGACAACAGATGAACCCTTATCTGGTGGGTCCGGCCGGTCAGAAGATTAATATCAAGATAAGACAGGCCGTTTATATGCTTGACGCTTTCTATTACTGTAATGCTTTTTTTACCCGAAGTTTTTAAAACCGCCATCTTTTTCCTGTTCTTCGGATTGCGGCCTATGTTGGTGATTATCTCATGCCTGCCGGGAGGGAAATCGCCGTTTACAATGGCATGATATTTTTTAATTATCTTTCTCTGTTTGAATACTTCTGCAAGGTAAGCATGGGAGGTGTTATTTTTTGCAACGAGCAGCAGTCCCGAAGTTTCCTTGTCAAGCCGGTGGACGATCCCGAATCTCAACCTGTCATCAGCCTGTGACAGCTCCTTGTTCATGCCAAGCAGTGCATTGACCAGAGTGCCGGAATAATTACCCTTTGCGGGATGCACAACCATGTTGTATGGCTTGTTAATAACAATATAATTTTCATCTTCATAAACAATATCAACCGGTATATCTTCGGGAACCGCCTCGCTGTTTATTTCCCAGTTGATTTCGATTTCAATACTGTCATTCTTTTTGCAGATATATGAAAATTTTTCCTTCCTGCCGTTTATCAATAACGATTTGCAATGCGCTTTCACGGATGACCGCGTGATGCCGGGAATAATCCTGCTGATTGCAACGTCAGCCCTTAAACCGGCAAATTCATCATTGATTTTAATCGAATAGCTGTTTGTCATATTCAAGTTTAGTATATTTCAATATTCTTGCTTAATTTCGGTTTTATATTAATGAACAAGTCGCTTATTGCCACTGAGAATGATATTATGCAGCTTCCGAAATACAAAGGCAAAAACTGCTCATTACGCAGCTTGCCGAAAGGATCATTGTATATCATCGCATTGAATATGGAAAAGAAAATCCATCCGCCGAATACAGTAAAAGTCAAACTGCCGAAAAAAAGTATCTCCGATCTTCTTATCGGATTTTCCGGCTTGTGGAATTCATACTTCTGCATTTTGTTCAGATAATCAAGCTCCACAATATCAAAGGAAACGCCGGGCTCTTTTTCACCAGGCAGATCGATATAATCATTGAAATTATAAAATTTCCCTTTAAAATCCTCATAAGTCAAACTTTTCAGATCAACCATGAACAATTTAAGCTTTAAATTATTAGATTGGGCAAAAAATAATGTGCATAGTAAGGAAAAAACCGCAATAATAAATGTTTTCTTCATTATCGGTGCATAATACAGCACTTTTTGAATATCATCAAGATTAATTCAAAATTTCATTGACAATAATATGCTCTTGATATAATTTAAATTTATTATGGTGCTTAAAGACAGTATCCTGATAGAAGATTATAAAACACTGATAACAATCTGCGGCGTCAATGATAAAAACCTGCGTAAACTGGAAAAGGTATCCGGCTGTAAAATTTTTACCAGCAACAATGAATTATTCATCGAGGGCGAAAACAAGGAATTGGTTGAAAACGTCCTTGGCATTCTAATATCAGTTGCAGAAAAAGACGGCGACATTTACGGCAATATGATTGAAATACTCTATAACGAAGTGCAGAGACATAGTGACATCGACATTTCGGCATTATTGAATGAAAAAATCGAAATAGACAAGGCACGGAAAGTCTTTGTACCGAGGACGATCAACCAGGCCCTGTATTTAAAGTTGCTGCAGGAAAAGGATATTGTTTTTTCATTCGGCCCTGCAGGAACCGGCAAAACTTTTCTTGCCATAGCTTATGCGATAAACGAACTCCTTCAAAAAAAAGCCGGCAAGGT
The DNA here is from genome assembly GCA_046703745.1 of Spirochaetota bacterium. Lineage (GTDB taxonomy): Bacteria > Spirochaetota > GWE2-31-10 > GWE2-31-10 > JAFGQB01 > CAZHHK01. Next base: position 5,446 of record JBJKSS010000265.1, on the reverse strand, counting down.
CATACTCACCAGGCCCGTAGTGGAAGCAGGTGAAAAACTCGGTTTTTTACCCGGTGATTACATACAAAAAATTAACCCATACCTTGTTCCCTTGTTTGATGCCATCAATCTCATATTGAACAATGAGCTTTATTCAAAGCTCCTGGAACAGAATCTGATCGAGATAGCTCCCCTCGCCTACATGAGAGGCAGGACTTTTACCAATTCGATAGTAATACTCGATGAAGCACAGAACACAACAATTAACCAGATGAAGCTGTTTTTAACAAGGCCTGATGAAAAATCACGGCTGATCATTACTGGTGACATAACGCAGATTGATCTGCCAAAAAAACAAAAAAGCGGGTTAACCCATGCACTTGGCATATTGAAAAACATAAATGAAATCGGTTTTATCGAATTCACGGAACATGATGTTGTGAGACACCCGCTTATAAAAAAAATCATCAAGGCTTTCAACGACAACAGGGAAGATCAGTAATTTTCAAGCAGTTCCTTTTCCTTTTTCAAGATGAGGTTTTCCAGGCCGTTATTTTCATAAGAAATATAAATCGATGTATCATTATCCAGAATATTGTTGCCTATATTGGCGATGAAATGAATGTAAATCGAATTGACAACAACCTGGTATTCATGCAATTTGTAAATTTTTAATTCGGATTCGGCATCAATATTAACCAGATAATCATCAATGAATTTTTTTAAAATATCCTCGAAAACGGCCTTTATATCAACCCAGACATTGTCATTGTCCTTTCGTTTCATGAAGACTTCGATCTTTGACAATTGAAGGCCACTCTTTTTAAACTGCGGGTTATAAAATGTGAACACAACCCTGGATGGTATGTTGTTATAATCAAGGTCATCGGTATAATATTTTATGCTTGCCTGAGACCTTAAATCGGTCATTTCATTTCTGCCTTCAAAAACATTATAGTATTTCAGACTACCCTTATCATCACTTAAACTGTTTATTGCCGATTTAACATCTTCCAGTCCGGCCCCCCAATGCAAATCGAACAACATGGGTACAGAATCACAAAATGCAAATAAAGGCATAAGATTGAAACAAAACAGCAAAATTTTTTTTTCAATTTTCATTTTTTCTTCCCTGACATGAACCTTTTTTTAATTATCGAAACAATCAGGCATTTTATAAAATATTCAGAATAATACAAGATTTATTTTGTGATTAAAAACATTTTTTTATTCCTCAAGGGGAATGCACCGGCCGGATAATCATTCCACAAATATCTTGATTTTTAGCAATATTTAAGCTAATTAATAGCTTATGTTAAGACAATTAGCGGTCACCATGACAATATTATTAATTATTTTTTCATGCAAAACCACAACCGAACCCGTCAAATTTGATAAAAATTTTGAATCTATCAGCAAGGAAGCACAATTAATTCAATTCATGATAAATAACGGGAATTATGATAAAGCCAATGAGAAAATCAGTCAAATCCTTCTGTTTTATCCGGACAACAGTGACATTATCGAGTTAAAAGGCTGGCTTTTGTTAAAAGAGAACAAACTTCAGGAAAGTGAAAAAATTTTTAATTCCCTTTTAACAAAAAACAACATGAATCCCCATGCTTATGCGGCGCTGGCACGAATTTACCGCATTTCCGGTCAGAAAGACAAGGCGATGGAAATGGTAGAAAAAGGGCTCGAGTATCTTCCGACCATTTCAATTCTCTGGCTCGAAAAGGGCATACTCGAATATGATGAAAAAGAATAAAGAAAAGCACTGGTTGATTTTAACAAGGCATATATATTTGATAATAACAATGCCGATGCCTATTTTTTCAAATATCTGTCTATGCTCAAATCCGGCAGGGAACTGGACGATATCAAATATTACTGGAACAATATAATAAAAAACAGAACATATAAAAGCTGGTATTTCCAGTACCATGCAGAAGCCCTGTATGATGCGGGAATGAAAGATTATGCATTGCAGGTAATAGACAACGGGTTGACATACTATCCTGATGATCCTTATCTATTGAACTTCAGTGCATATTTACATCTGCAAAATTATTCCGCAAAAAAGGATAAAACAGAGCTGGACGATGCCGAAAGTGATATCAACAAATGCATGGAAAAAGCATCCAAAATTGAAGTAGAATTCGTTGATACTTATCTTTTGATGCTCGAAGCAAAAAATGACATTAAGAAATTAAAAAGTGAATTGAACAAATATATACTAGCATTTCCCGATTCACCGGTTTTATTGAAATGGCTCAATAAATACAACAAAAATCAATAAATATACAAAGAGGAGTTTTTTTTGAAAAAAAATGGTGTTTCAAAATCCAAGTCATTAATTTTTATTGTCTGGATATTATTCATATTTCTTTCATCATGTTTTAATACTGCAAAACCTGTCAAGCTGAAAAATTCTTTTCTTATGAAAATCGGATATGATATTAATGATGTCGGCAATTTCCTTCAGCCTAACGGCATGTCTGCCGCTTCACTGTTCATTCATTATAATGAGGGATTTTATTATTTCTCCGATCCTGTAAACAACAAGATCATGAAAGTAACCAAAAGCGGTGTCCCGATTTTAATCATTTTCAACAAATCGTACAACCCGCATATCAAGCCGACAAAAATCGATGATGCAACAAGCGATGAGTCCCTGTCCTATGTAAAATTATACAAGGACTATCCAGTTTATTCACCGGGAATACTGACAACTGATATAGACAAAGATATATATGTGGTTAACAATGACCCTGCCTATAGAAAATCAAACGCTGATCAAGCAGCATCAAGTTCGATGATATTGAAATTCGATAACAAGGGAAGTTTATTGTTCAAACTGGGAAAAGAAGGGCCGGACACGGAACCTTTTACCAGTATTTTGAATATGCAGTGCGACGACAAGGATAATCTGGTGGTTCAGGAATATTCCATAACAGGGATTTTGATCTATAAATTCAGCCCCCAGGGGAAACTGCTTTCAAAAAACAATATAACCAAGGATCAAATTCCTTTAACAGGGAAAGAACAAAACTGCATCGTCGACATAATTGACGTAAAACTTGGCTTCACCGAGAATGATGTTTTTATAACCTGCCAGTATGTGAATAAAAAAGTCGAGAATATTTCCCTTGTAAGTTATGAAGTGCTGTATGAAAAAATACTGAAATATTCATTAAAAAGCGGGAAATTCGTGCAATCATTAATTAAAATCGACCCGGAATATTATGACGCCTCGAAATTCAAGCAGACGGAAATTGCCCAAAGAGCCTTCGGGAACAAGAAAAAAATTTTAAAGCCGATGGAAAGCCTGATCGGCGTTGACAGGTATAACAACATATATATGACAAGGCCTGAATTTAAACAGGACAATCTTGGCAGGACAACACAAATTATTTATATTTACGACGGCTGTCATTGTCTCAAAAATTATTTTTCTGTTGATTACGCGGCCGGTGAGGAATATTTCTCAAAATTTTTCCTGACACCCGAAGGTAAAATTTTTTCCTATTATTTTCAAAAAGGAGAGCTTCAATTTGTTGACATATATCAATAATATTATTTTGACAAATGAAGAACTAAAAAATCTGGATAGTCAGGCCGCATCAAAAGACAGGATTCCCCCGATTGTGCTGATGGAAGAGGCTTCTGGTAAAATTCTGGATGCCCTGAAATCCGACTTCAATCTCGGAGATGAGAGAATATCGGTATTGGCTGGACCGGGCAATAACGGGGGCGATGCACTAAGCGCTGCCAGGAAGCTGTTATTTGAAGGTTATGATGTTGACGTTTATTTACTTTCAGGTAAAACAGGCAGCGAACTTTATGAAATACAGAAAAATATCCTGATTTCACTGAAAGTCAAATTACTGGATTTATCAGGATTTCCGGATTATTCCGGATCATATTCACTGATAATCGACGGCATTTTCGGCATAGGCTATAAATATAGAAAAGACCCGATGTTTGAAAAAATTTTCAGCTCCGTGAATTCAGGTCATTCAAAAGTCGTTTCTATTGACACGCCATCCGGGCTCAATGCCGGTAACAATGCCTCTGTCAGGGCTGATTATACCTATTCTATAGGTTATTTGAAGGAATATTTTTTCAATATTGACAACCGTAAAAACGCGGGATTGCTCACGGATTTGAAAATTTCTTTCGGCTTGTCCGGTATTGATATTAAAAACAAGCCGATTTATATAAACAAAATAGAACCTTTGACAAAAAAAACGAACCCTTTTGTCCATAAATATTCCAGGGGAGGATGCATTTCGATCGGCGGTCAGCCGGGGAAATACGGATCAATAGTATTCACTGCCCGATCAGCATTGAATGCCGGTACAGGGATAAGTCTTGTCATAACAGAAAATGACAATGTGATCCCGGTCAATTCCATGTCGTCTGAGATAATCGCCGATAGTATTGAAAACATCAATAATTATATAAGCAAGTATGGAACCATAATAGTCGGTCCAGGATTAAAATTCAATAGTCAAACCGGCAAGGATATGGTGCAGTCAATTTTCAGTCTTGACAAAAAATTCGTGCTTGATGCATCATTTTTTACGATATTTGAAAAATCCGTTTTGAAGTCATTCTCCAATCCACCTGTACTGACCCCTCAATCTCAGGAATTCAAAAATTTTTTCAGGGAAGAAGCCGAAAACCTGAAAAATGATACAATCAACTGTGTTTCCGCAATGGCCGTGAAATATAACTGTTTCATCATTCTTAAGGAATCCTTCCTCGTTATTGCGACGCCCACGGGTGAAAAATTCATTTATGACAACCCGATGAGGATACTTGCACAGGCTGGCAGCGGGGACATCCTTGCAGGGATAACAGGCGGAATATTGTGCCAGGGTTATGAATGCCTCGATGCCATTATGGAATCTATCAGGATATTTTATGGCATTGCGGAAAACTTCAGGGATTCAAGATCATACTCCCATGAAAAATTCATAAAAATGATTGCTGACGAGTAAGAATATGGCCGTAAAAAAAACAGAAGCCAGGATGTCTGCCAACGGCAATAATTCCGATTTGACGCCGGAGGATTACAAAAAGCTGGAAAAATACAATGATAAATCTTACGGTTATCCGCAGGATAAAAAAAAACGTTCCATATCATATTTTTTCATTTTCAATTTATTGATCGTTTTGGTGCTGTTTGGCTATTACATGACAAAACTTCACGGCACCGTTTACCTGAAATACGAAAGATATATTTTCAGTCTGCACCTCAATAGTTCTGAAAAAAGCGATAATCTTGATTTTAAATTTACAATTAAAAATGATTCTTCGGAAAACAGAAAAATAGACGAAAAACTTCAGGGCCCGGAATTTTCAATTTATGACATAGATAATAATCTTGTTTTTTATAAAGTAATCATTGTACAGAAAACCAGTTACAGCCCGAATGAATCTTACATCGATTATATAATTG
>JBJKSS010000264.1:0-5046 GCA_046703745.1 Spirochaetota bacterium | reverse complement strand
AATTCTGTTTGATTATGAGCCGAATCGGGAAGGCAAAAATCCGAAAGAATATCTTGAAGGGTATAAAGGTTATCTGCAAACGGATGGATATGACGGATATAATCTTGTTGTGAAAACAGAAAAAAACATTCATCTTGCATGTTGGGCTCATGTGAGAAGAAAGTTTTTTAATTGCTTTAAAGTATTGAAAAAAGATAATTATCCGCAGTCAAAAATAATTCTGGACATGATACAGGAACTTTATGCTGTGGAGAAAAAAATAAAAGAAGAAAAGCTAACCTGTAATGAAGCATATAGTCTTAGACAGGAAAAGTCAAAACCGGTGACCAAAAAAATAAAGGTATGGCTGGATATGAATGTTGGAAAATATCCGCCGAAGACGGATATGGGAGAAGCAATAGATTACGCCATAAAATTATGGGACAACCTGATTATATATCTTGAAGATGGCAGGTTGCCTATAGATAATAACCTTGTTGAAAATGCAATAAGGCCTTTTGTTATAGGCCGGAAAAATTGGCTGTTTAGTTATACAGAAAATGGAGCTAATTCCAGCGCTGCAATATACAGTTTGGTTGAAACAGCAAAAGCCAACAATAAAGAACCGTATAAATATTTAAAGGACTTATTCAAAAAACTTCCCTTTGCCAAAACTGATGAAGATTATGAAAAACTTCTTCCCTATCATGAAAAAAATTTATTTTCTTGACAATCAATGTAATGCGTTAATTTGACGCTTACATATTTTTTGATATACTTGGAGATACTAATAATCTTGGTTCCAATTCAATATGTCCATCATCAAATTCCTTAACTTTATAATAACTAAATTTTGTACCTCTTAAAGTAAATCTTTTTTTATCGTCAAGTTTAGTATCATATTACTTTATAATAATTAATCAATATAAATCTTAAACCTTTTTTTGTTTTAATCAAAGGTGGGGCTATTGCCTATAACGGTCATTATATGAGGTTATCCATAAATTAACAGATTGCTTCGATTATACCCCTTCCGCCATCATTTTGTCTATAGCCCTTTAGTACTATATAAAATTTTTTTAAAATATAAGCGGCTCTGTGACTGTTTAAATTATTAAAATAATTATTATTTTCCCTATTCCGGCTTTTTAAAAAATAATCAAAATTAATTCAACCATCAAGGTGAAGGCCGCGCGTCCTTCACCTTCAGATTAAAGTATTAATATTGCTAATTGCTAAATCATAGCGAGGAAATAGGCTGAGGGCGCGGGGGCTGCGCCCCAAGTTGAAAACCCATAAATATAACAATTGTCAGATATTCTTATTTTTGATAATATTTCACATATATGAGCATACTGGACAGGCTGTTGAGGATAATCTATATCCAGCTTATGAAGGAATTCAATTCGGGCAGGAAGGATTCATATTCAAAAAAATCCGGCGGTTATTCCTCAAGGGAAAAATTCGACGAATATTACGAGAAATACAAATATTACCGCGAAAAATACCGGGGAAGCGGCTACGAAGGAAGCAGCCGGGGCGGGAGTTATACAGGCAAAAAATCGGAAGAGGAAAAAAAACTCGCCCAGTATTATGCCAATCTCGAGCTGCCGTACGGCGCCGGCATGGACGAGGTGAAAAAGGCATGGAAAAGGCTCCTGATGAAATATCACCCGGACAAGCACCAGGACAAGGAAAAAGTCAAAACCGCCACGGTGCTCACGCAGAAACTCAACGAGGCCTATTTTTACATAAAGAATTACTGGAAAAACAAAAAATTTGATAAATAACGTATTGTTAATTTCAGTATAATTTTATAATATCCGCACCATGGATTCCACAGTATTAAAAAAATTCATTGTCTTTGAAGGCGTGGATGGCGCCGGCACATCTACCCAGACAAAATTACTGACCCGGGCAATTCCCGGCTCGTCACCAACCTTCGAGCCCACAGGTTCAACAATTGGCAGAATGATACGCGGCGTACTTAAAAAAGAGTCAACGCTGGATCGCCTCGCTCTGGCCTATCTCTTTTCGGCAGACCGAGCCGAGCATCTCTACGGCAATGGCGGCATAATATCCGAATGTAAAGACAAAATTGTAATCTGCGACAGATACCTTTTTTCATCACTTGCATACCAGTCGCTCGATATTCCTTTTGACGAAATACTGAAGCTGAATGAAAATTTCCCGATGCCGCAGGTTGTATTCTTCATAAACACTCCCCTAGATGAATGCGAGAAGCGCATCGGTACAAGGGGAGCCGAAAGGGAAATATTCGAAAACCGTACAATGCAGGAAAAGATCCTGAAGAATTATTTAAGGGCTTTTGACGTATATAAAAAAAAGGATTTGAATATTTTCGAGCTGGACGGCATGAAGAGGCCTGAGGCACTGCTTGAAGAAGAGCTTGAAATTTTAAAACGCGAACGCATCATTTGATTCAGTCAAGGCCCGACAGATGTTTTTTTATCTCTTCGTATTCGGCTGATCCCGTCCTGCTGCTTTTTTCAAGCAAGTCCAGTGCATGGTGAAAAAATTTGGCTGCTGCATTCCTGGCACCGTCAGATTTAGCCTTCAGCCCCGACTGCATGCAATAATAAACGGCCTTGTCCGTGTTCCCTGCCTTCAGATAATGATGGGCGGCAGTAAAAACGTTGTACGGGAAATCCCCGATTGATTCTTCAAAAACCTCTGCTATCCCGCCATCGATCTCATTCATTTTATTCCGATCGAGCTTTCCCGTCAGGACATCCCTGGTGATGCTGTCCGCATAAATGCTGGTGCCGGGATAGTTACTGTAAATTTTCAGGAAATCTTCATCGATCAAATCATCAACAATGCTTATCACTTCATCCTTGTCGATCTTTATCAGCTTAAAAATCAAATCCGTATCGAATTCGGCATCGATAAGACAGGCAATCGTCAATATATTCAGCTCGTTGCCCCGCAGCAGTTGAAGCTTTTTCAATATTATGTCGTGATTGTTTTCACCGGACTTTTGAATGAATTTTTTCAAGTCTATGTCCCACCTGTCTATATCCGGATAAACAACTCCGTCGTTGATCAATTGCCTGAGTGTTTCGAGAACGTAATACGGCTCACCCATGCTGATTTTATTCACATACCCGGAAATACTTTTTGTAATATTATTGTCCCTGTCCTTTAAAATATCATGAACAAGGGACTTTACATCTTCGGGCGTTATAGGTTTCATGCCCAGCCTGTTTATTTCACCACTGACAATTGTCTGAAGATGCCCGTCATCCGCCGCGGCCCGGTCCGAATATGTCAGGAGCAATTGCAGCGGATAATCATGAATTTTTTTCAGGATAACGCCTATTAATTCCAGGGAATCCGGATCGGCATGCTGGATATTGTTGACTGCTATTACCAGCGGCATTCCTGCGAATGAAATCCTGCAAAGAAAATCCGATAATTTCCCCTGAAGATCATCAGGTGCCTTTATTATAATGCTGTCCTTTCCCGTATATTCCCTGATTTCAAGATTGTATGCATTTACAAACCACATCAGCACCCTGTCCAGTGAAGCATCAATCTCATCGATTTTTTTTACTATGTTTTCACGGGTTTCATCATCAAGGGTGGTCAAATGATAAAATAACGCACTTATAATCATTCTGAAAACATTGTACGGCAAAGCACTGTTAATACATGCGGCTTTTATAAATATGCCGCTGTTCCTGATTACATGGCGTCCAAGCTCTTCGGTCAGCCTTGATTTGCCCGAACCGTAATTACCGGTGATCAGAAGTCCGTTCCCGCTCTTGCCTTTCGCCTTTTCATATAACCCCGTAAGCAGGGCCATTTCTTCTTGCCTGTCGATTAAGTCCGTTTGAAAAACCGTTGTAAAACTTTCATCCTCTATCCCCAGTTCAAAAAACAATTCGTTCCGCTTGATCCGCTGGATATCTGTCAGCACGCCAAGGGCGCTTTGGTATCTTTCGTTCTTGTTTATGGAAAGCAGCTTTAAAATAATTTTATCCAGCACAGCCGGCACTGTGTGCCCGGAAATCTTCGAAGGCGGCTCTGGCCTGACGGAAGTGACGTTTCGAAAATAATCTTCCACGCTCTTTCCCGTAAACGGATACCTGCCCGTCAAAAGATAGTAAAATATTATGCCAAGAGAAAACAGGTCGCTGCGGCTGTCGTATTTTTTGTTGAATGTGCTGCAAATTTCCGGCGGCATATAGAACAAAAGGTCATTCATCGTTTCCTTGTCGGCATAAGAGAGAAACAACTCCCCGAATCCAAAATTGGTGATCTTGGCGCTTTTAATTTCATTTTTATCCAGACTCAAAATTATGTTCTGCAAGTTCAAATTCCTGTGCAGCGAGCCGTTGCGGTGGGCGACTTCCAGGCCGTCCGCCACATCATGAATAATCAGCAAAATATTGTCGAATGAAAGCTTGTTGCCCGCCGAAATATATTCATGTAGTGTCATGCCGTAGGTGAATTCCATTGTGACAAAAGTGTGGTCTTCCATGTCATCGATTTCAAAAACTTTCGTGATGTTGGGATGATAAATCCGGTAAATCGACATCATGTCTTTTTTAAATCTGATTATATCCTCGATTTTATATTCTTCATTGGGCTTTTTAAAAATTTTCAGGGCGAATTCAAGCGGCGAAAAAACGCCTTCGGCCTTGTAAACATCGCAAACGGAATTTTCACCAACCTTTTCAATAATCTTGTAACATTCATTGATCGTCATGCCGGTTAAATTCACTTTTGACTCCTTACTAATAAAATTATAAGTAAAGAGTTGTCATAATTCAATACAAATGAATATTTTTATTATTTTTGATAAATTTTATGCGGGCATGGACATCAGCAGCGGATCAGACCCCGCGTTTGACATTTTCCCATATAATTTTATGCAGCTGCATCGAAAGCCCGACGGGGAGCATGTTATCAAGTATGAATGAAGCCAGTTCCCGGGGATCAAGTTCGTCCTGCTGGCAGGAAGCAAACAAAGGCACTTTCCCGTTGATTTTTGCCGTTTCTTCAACCCTGTCCTTGAGCCATGGAAGATCGGATTTGTTA
>JBJKSS010000263.1:0-5522 GCA_046703745.1 Spirochaetota bacterium | reverse complement strand
CAATTTTCAGCGCTTCATTTTTTGCGTCATCGATGATTCTTGCTGCCGTTACTGCGGCCTCTTTGAGGATTTCATCCCTCAAGGCTTCATTCACCTGGATCATTTCCATTTTTGTTCCTTCCTAAATATTGAAACCCACAGCCTTCCGGATCGCATCCATCATGGTTCCCCTGGATTTTATGTGACCGGACATGCCGGGTATCTCCACAACCAGCGGATAAGCGCCTGACAATTCATGCGCCGAAATTTTATCCTGTATCATCATAGAGGTTTCTTCCGTTATGACGAGAATGCCGATGCCATTCCCCTCACTGCCGGTGATCCTGTCGAATTCAGCCGAAGCGCTTTTTTCATCGCTGACCACTGTGCCTTCGATGCCGGCAAATTTAAATCCCGTTACAGCATCCTCGTCGCCAAGTACAAAAAATTTCATGCAGCATCTCCCTGCCGATTTTAACCGAAAAGAATTATGAACGCACCGGCGATCCCCCAAAGGCAGATCCCTTCGGCAAGGGCGACAAATATCAGTGCGGTGCCTGTGACTTCCTGTTTCTCACTGATTGCGCCCATCGCAGATGCACCGATCCTGCCGACAGCAATGCCGGAGCCAAGCGTAGCCGCACCGATCGCAAGACCGGCACCGAGATACCTGCCGAACCTGGCCTCGTCAGATTTTATGACGACACTCTGTGATTCATCCTGCGGCTTGGGCGCATCGGCCGCATAAACCACAATTGAAACAAATATGAAAAAACAAAGAATTAAAAATATCCTCATGACCTCTCCTTTTCACTGGCTATTTTAAAAGGCATGAAAAGCCTTCCCTTCTCAACGAAAAATTTGGAAAAGAATTCATAGTATTCGAGCCTTATGGTCTGTATCCCGGCAATCAAACCTTCAAGGCCGATTATAATGACGTTGCCCGCGATAATCATTATAATGCCGAAATGCCCCATCATGCCGGAAGTATCGATAACAATTTTGCTCAATATCGCGTGGATTATTGCGAATGCCGCGACCCTTATAAAACTGAGGTTGTTGCTCACAACGAGTATAACGGTTTCCAAAAGCTCGACAACGGAAATGATGATCCAGAAAACCGGCCCTTCGCTGAATACAGGTTTTTGCCGCTTTATCAGCCTGACAACGGGTTCTCTTACAAAGATCAGCACGAGTCCGATAATTACCGGGTAGAGGAATGCATTCAGCGGCCCCAAATTGAAATATGCGAGCCCTGCAAAAAGTGAAAACAGTGAAAACACAACTATGAATCCCGGAAAGCCGTTCCTCGAAAAAACTGCCTCATTGTATTGCCTGTGGAGAATGCAATTAATGATATTAATCAATATCCCGCAGAGATTGATTATGAATCCCATGACCAGCACTTCCATCGCCATGCTGTATGCCCTTGAAACGGAGTTGTCGATTATGAAGGGCCTGCCGATTTTAAACAGAAAATCGTTTAACGTTAAAAAAATACTCTCTACATGCTCGTAACAAAAAATCGATCCGTACAAATAACCAAATACAACGGAAACCGCGCCGGCATAGACAAGGATCGGTGCAACGGCTCTGAATTTCTTCAAACCCGAAATTTTCGTTCTGCCTAGATAAAGCCCGGCCAAAAATACGCATAATCCCTGCCCCACATCGCCGAACATGTATCCGAAGAGGAGCAAGAAGGTAATGCCGACAAAAAATGTCGGGTCAACCGATTTGTAGGGAGGCGCACCGTAATTTGTCACAAGCTCCTCGAAAGGTTTTAAAATTTTCGGGTTCCTCATGATAACCGGCACCTTGACCCTGCCCGATCTTACATCTTCAAGCTCTTCTGGTCCGAACATCTGCATCCAGATTATATCTCCAAGCTCTTTTTTCAGGGCGCCGACTAATCGGCCGGCATTCCTTTTCATGATCCAGCCCTCGATTAGCAGGGCCGATTTTGAATGCGGAGTTTTCATGTAAACGCCTTTGAAAATTTTTCGGAGGTTTAAACTCTCCGTGTATTTCGTCAATTCATCCCCATGGGTTTTCAAAAAATCATTCCTGAACTTGCCGATTTCTGCTATTTGTTCATCCAGCAGGGTTAATTCCCTGTTAAGGTCAGCGTAAAGAATTTCAGGCGGAACCTTCCTGTCGAATGCAGGGAACTTTATCCTGCATTCTGTTTTTTTCAAGGCTTCCAAAAGCCGTTCCCTGTCATTCCTTAAAACGAAAAGCATGAAGAGATTTTCACCGATTTTTTGACAGACAAACCGTCCGTTCAACTCTGAATCTATTTTCAAAACGGAGGATTCCGGGATTTCTGCAACAACGGAATAATAAAAGCGCATGTTTTCAAAATCGCCGGTCGCGGTTTTCATGCTTTTATACGGCTCGAGCTCCTTTATGGAATTTGAAAGCACCGCCCTTTTTTCCAGAAGCTCCGAGTATTCAGTCATCCGGGCCTTAAGGCTTTGGAATGCATCGTCGAAATATTTTTCAATTACGGAGATTTCCATTAACTCGCCGGCGCGGTCCGTTTTTTCGATTTCCAGGAATTCCCGGATCATCGCAGCTTTTGACTCGATCCTCTCCAGCGCTTCATTGTCGACAAGCGCCCTTTCATTCAACTGCGCAGGCCTCGATCTTTCGTCGCCGCCTGATTTTATTTCCAGGCATCCGAGACCCGAGAGGATTTGCATTACCCTGTCGAAATCCTTTTCAAGGATGATCATCTGGACATAGCGCATTGCAGCAGTTATAAACATTTTATGTTCCGTCTTTTTTTATAATAAAGCCGTGCCGTACCTTGCAGATTCCAGGATCCCGATTAAGGCGGCATACTCGTATTTTTTAAGCTGTATGAATGATATTACCGGAAGTATATTTGAATTTTCAAAATAAAAATATTTCGAATAAACATGATGCATTCTCAAAAAAACAGCCGACTCAAGGCCATCAAGATCAAACCCCTCGTCTGCGAAGAAGGAGCGCAATAATTCCGCATAACGCTGAGGCAGACCTTTCAGAATGCTTTCGGCTTCCGAAGGCACCAGGCTGAACCTGAAAAAATTAGACAGGCTTTCGACCAGCACCGAACCGCCGTGCTGGATGAAGCTCTGCCTTGATTCATTGAAGTTCCTGAGGTAATGTAACTTGAGCCTCAATGCCCAGATGATGTTCTGCCAGTCGATCTCCTCCCTGATGATACATGACAAAATATCCCTCACGTGCACGGGATGCCCTGCAGCAGATTTTACAAGCTTCCTGAAATAAAAAATGTCTACGGCATTGATTATACGAAACAACGCTGCGCCCTCGTCTATCATGGGAATTACAAAACCGAACATCGTATTTTCCAGTATATTCTTCACGCCGTCAAACGATGTAATGTCGGAAGAATAAATCCTGCCGTAATCAAGGCCGCCCTTGAGATCGACTTCAAAAAGTCCGCTCGTGAGTCTGCGATTTTCATAATGGGCGCTTAGGACGGATTTCAAATTGTCGGTCTCATACCGCAGGATCATGCAGTTAACGAGCCTGTCCGAAAAAAGGAAATATTTTGCAATGAAATTGATCTGTCCGAAAATTTTTTGCCTTAGCATTCTTTCAATTTCGCTGATGCCGGTTTCACCGGAAAACGCCGCTTCTTCATCGGGAAAAAGCTCATCGCGAATTCTTTCAACCGAATTAAGTTTTTTTAAGCTTTCCAGTTTTTCGCCGTAAAAGCCTGAAGCATGAAGCGCATGCAGTTTTGCAATTATGTAATCATAATCCATGATCATTCACCGGCTTTCGCCCTTATTATACGTTTTAAATATTCAAATGCTTCCTTTTTCCTGCCGTCGAGCCCGGATGTCATTTTATCAAACTCGAGGATTTTATCGCTGATTATCCTGTTTTTTTCCTCGACGGCAGCAGCTATCAGCTCTTCCCTGCGCTTTTTCAATGCAGCGGCAAGACTGTTTTTGAAATCGGCGGATTTTTTAAGGGCCTCCGATTTTGCATTCTCGATTATTGATTTTGATTCGTTTTCGGCCCTCGAAATTATGAGTCCCGCTTCTTCTTCGGTTTGTCTGATCCGGGAAAGCAAATCTTCCATTGCATTCACCAATTTTGTCACAACTTTTTTATGATAACCTTTGACAAGGCTAATAAAATTATATTGCAGGCGGATCGATAAGTCAATGTTTTTTTATCGATCCGGATTTTATGATTAATTTTTTATGAACGAGGGGCGATAAAAAAATAAATTTAATTAATTTCCATTTGCAAATTTTAATTTGCCAATCCGTCAAACATTTATTATCATTTACACGTATCATGCGAATCCCTGGACATCAAGAGAAAAACCATGACGATTTTTTTATTACTGGTCATCGCAGCTGCCCCGCCGCTCGTATTCCTCATCTACATACTTTACATGGACAGGAATGAGCCCGAGCCTATCGGGTTCATCATCAAAATATTTTTCTTCGGAATGCTTTCGATAATTCCTGCCGCATTTGTCGAACTGTCAATAGAATCTTTCATGCCTTTCCTGAAAATCACGACATTGACGTAAGCGTTCATTGATATAGCCCCGGTGGAAGATTTTACGAAATTTCTCGTAGTACTCGTGCTCTGCTGGAACAGCAAAAATTTCAACGAAGAAAACGACGGCATCGTTTATGCTGGTACCGCGAGCCTCGGATTCGCACTCGCGGAAAACATACTGTATGTTTTGAGGGACATCCACAGCGGTTTCGTCGTGGGCATAATGAGGGCGCTGACTTCCATACCGCTCCATACTTTTTGCGGCGTCATCATGGGCTACTACATTGGACTCGCAAAATTCGCCGACAACAGGACGAAAACTGTGCAGTACATCACAAGGGGCCTCGTGATTGCGATTGCTGTTCACGGCATTTACGACACATTCGCCCTCCTGGGGAATACAACCGCACTTGTTCTGATGCCGATTGTCATTGCCTGCTTCATTTTCATAATTATCTATTTAAGGAAAGGACGGATATTGTCGCTAAACCGTTCTGCCAACACATTTAACCATAATATTCCCCCGGCAACATCGGATATTGCAGAAACATCAACAGCCGCCGATTCTGAGGCGCAAAAAATTACAAAGGTAAAATCCTACCTCTGGAAACTTGTGGTCTCCCGCCTGATATTCGGGCTCTGCACCCTGTTCTGGATACTTCTGATTATCGGCAATAATAATTCCGACGGAAAAATGGGCATTAAGGATTTGATCATCGGCGGCCTGATTTTCACGCTTATCCCGGCGCTGATCGGCATACTCCTTGAGGTTTCCTATTACAGAAGAAGAAAATCAAACAGGCTTTATTGATCTATATCCAAATAATATTATTATAAAAAATTACAATGCATATTATAAAGTTGTTTTTTAATTTTACCCAAAATAAGTTAACAGGATGGATTACATGTATAATTCATCCTGTTATAAAACTAAAATATTATAAATAACATTGATTATTTAGGTTCATTACGACTACCGAGCTTTCTTTTATAATAACCGGCAA
>JBJKSS010000262.1:0-6901 GCA_046703745.1 Spirochaetota bacterium | reverse complement strand
TAAATTAATCCTTGACTACTATGTTAACCAGCTTGTCCGGTACAGTTATCTTTTTGACAATTGTCTTGTCCTTTGTGTATTCCATGACCCTTTCATTTTCAAGGGCGATTTTTACAAGCTCTTCTGTGCCCAATCCTTTGGAGAGCTCTACTTTGGCTCGTACCTTGCCGTTACCCTGGAATACAACGGTTGCAACATCATCAACCGCTTTTGCCTTGTCAAACTCCGGCCATTTTTCGAATAAAACGGAAGGTTTTCCGCCGAGCATTTCCCATAATTCTTCGGTAATAAACGGAGCAAAGGGATGGAGGATTTTGATGAAATCTTTCATCAGGCCCTTGTTTAGTTTTTCCTCTTTTTGAAGGGTGTTTACGAAAATCATAAACTGGCTGATGGCAGTGTTAAAATCAAGATTTTCGATTTTTTCTCCTACTATCTTGATCGTTTTGTGCCGCAGCTTTTCGGTTTCTTCCGATACAACGGCTTCGTCGCTTATTTCTTTTTCAAACAAACGCCAGATTCTTTCGAGGAACCTTCTTACTCCGAAAATGCTCTGGGTGTTCCACGGCTTGTCAACATTAAGCGGGCCCATGAACATCTCGTACATTCTCAATGTATCGGCCCCGTGTTCTCTGATCACATCATCGGGGTTTATTACATTGCCTCTTGACTTTGACATCTTCTCGCCGTTTTCACCGAGGATCATTCCCTGATTCCTCAGTTTGGTGAAAGGCTCAGGAGTGGGAACAACCTTGATGTCGTACAAAAATTTGTGCCAGAACCTTGCATACAAGAGATGAAGCACCGCATGTTCCGCTCCACCCACGTAAAGATCGACAGGTGTCCAGTAATCTATCGCCTTTTTGTCGGCCAACGCTTCAGCATTTTTCGGATCGGTGAACCTGATGTAGTACCAGCAGCTTCCCGCCCATTGCGGCATGGTATTGGTCTCACGCTTTGCCTTGCCTTCGCATTTGGGGCAGGTAGTGTTTACCCATTCGTCTATCAGTGCAAGCGGGGACTCCCCGGTGCCTGTTGGCGTATAAGACTTGACATCAGGAAGCATCAATGGCAGGTCTTTTTCATCGAGGGGCACAACGCCGCATTTCTCACAAAGTACAATAGGGAACGGTTCGCCCCAGTACCTTTGTCTTGAGAATACCCAGTCACGCAATTTGTAATTCACCGCCATCTTGCCCATGCCTTTTTCCTCGAGCCATGCGGTGATTTTTTTCTTGAAATCCGCAGTTTTTAGCCCGTCGAATTCACCGGAGTTTACGGCGATGCCGTCGAGTGTCTCGGCTTCCTCAAGTTCGTATAACGAGCCGTCCTTGCTTACAACCTGGATTATCGGCAGGCTGAATTTTTTTGCAAACTCGAAATCCCTCTCGTCATGTGCAGGTACCGCCATTATGGCGCCAGTACCGTAACTTATCAGAACATAATCCGATATCCATATCGGGATTTTTTTGTTGTTTACGGGATTTATTGCATAGGCGCCTGTAAATACGCCAGTCTTTTCCTTGTTAAGCTCCGTCCTCTGGAGGTCGGATTCTTTTGAAGCTCTGTCCACGTACTCGTTGACGGCCTTCCTTTGCACCTCTGTTGTGATTTTTGCAACAAGCTGGTGTTCGGGTGCAAGCACCATGTATGTGGCGCCGAACAATGTGTCCGGCCTTGTTGTGTAAATTTTAAGAATGTCACCCGTGCCGTCAACCGTGAAATCTACTTCCGCGCCTTCGCTCCTGCCGATCCAGTTTTCCTGCATGAGTTTTATCGAGTCGTTCCAGTCGAGAAGATCGAGATCCTTGAGGAGCCTGTCAGCGTATTTTGTGATTCTCAACATCCATTGCCTGATTCTCCTGCGCTCTATCAAAGAGTCGCACCGGTCGCACCTCCCGTCCTTCACTTCCTCGTTTGCAAGGCCGGTGAGGCAGGTCGGGCACCAGTTGATGGCCACGTTGTCCTCGTATGCAAGGCCATGCTTGAAGAGCTGGAGGAATATCCATTGCGTCCACCTGTAGTATTCAGGGTCGCAGGTTGAAACTTCCCTGTCCCAGTCGTAGCAGAATCCGAATGATTTGATCTGATCCCTGAAAACATCTATGTTTTTGTAAGTAGTCTCTGCGGGGTGGGTGCCAGTTTTTATAGCATAATTCTCCGCGGGCAGTCCGAATGCATCGAATCCCATGGGATGCAGCACATTGAAGCCGTTCATCTTTTTGTATCTTGAAAATATATCCGTTGCCGTGTATCCTTCCGGATGTCCCACGTGAAGACCGTTGCCCGACGGATACGGGAACATGTCAAGCACGTAGAGCCTTTTATCCCTGTTTATTTTTTCATCTTCGGTTACCCTGAAGGTTTTGTTGTCATCCCAGTATTTTCTCCACTTTGCTTCGATGACGCTGTAATTGTATTCTGCCATTTCTTTTCCCTGTTTCTTTAGAATGAATTAAGGAGGTGATTATAAATTAAGAATTAAACCTAGTCAATGATAAAATGACGGTAAATATCGATTAGAGGCTATGCCATAGAATCAATAAAATGCATCTTTGAAATTGACAAATCAAATCAAAGGCACATTTTTTACTTGAGCTCTCTGTAATAATCGGGTAAAATTATTTATATGCTATTTAATAGGTTATAAAAATGAAAAGCAAATTATATTTCAGCACGGTTTTTATTATTGCTTTATTAATTATGGATGCAAAAGTCAAGGATGAACCTGTGTATTTGCCAAGGGGAAATTATAATGCAAAGCTTGAGATAAAGGATAAAATAATTCACGGGGCAGGCCAGGGGGATCCTGCGGAGTTTCTTAATTATTTCAACGCTATGAGCGACAATACAAAACCTGTTATTTACATGGATTATATTAATTTAAAATATAATTCTGACATTGAAGTATTTATAAAAAAACTAAAAGACCTTCTTGTCTTTTATGAAAACAAAAATATTTATATTGTTCCACAGATCGGATTTGAAATGACTGTTAATGGAAATCCTTCGAAGCATTTTGAGGATGAAGTAGCTGACGGCAAATTCGATGTTTGGCTGGATAAATTCTGCAAACTTTTCAAGGATTTGTCGCATCCGGCTTTTATCAGAATCGGTTATGAATTCAACGGCTCATGGAACGGATACAACCCGGTTACATATAAAAAAGCTTTCCAAAGAATGACTCAAAAATTCAGAGAGCATAATCTTGACATAGCAACAGCCTGGTGTGCCGCTCCGCCTCTGGGAAACTACATGCCATACTATCCGGGAGATGAGTACGTAGACTGGTGGAGCATCAATCTTTTTGGCGAAAGTGACATACTCAGCAAGGACGTAAAAGATTTTATTGATAATGCCAAAAAACATAATAAACCTGTCATCATAGGCGAATCCACTCCGATGAACATCGGAGCTTTAAAAGGTAAGGAAAGCTGGGACAGGTGGTATAAAAAATATTTTGAGCTGATTAAAGAAAATAAAAACCTGAAAGCTTTCTCATATATAAATTGCGACTGGACAAACACGATGTGGAAAACATGGGGCGATTCCAGAATCGAAAAAAATGATTATGTAAAATCAAAATATATAGAAGAATTGTCAAATCCCATATATCTTAATGGCACGGATGAGAAAAATTACAAAAAGTTGCTTGGCGTAGCAGACGATAATCCTCCTTCTCAGGTCTTAAATCTCAATGCTGTTTTTGACAATTCACAGATCAATCTATCATGGGACAAATCAAAAGATGATTCAAACAATTTAAGATATTTAATTTATGCAGACGGCTCAATTAAAGATTATACTGTAAATAATTATTATAACGATAATGACCTAAAAGCAGGAGAGACTTTGTCTTATTCTGTACAGGCAGCGGATTATGCAGGCAACAGAAGCATATTATCAAAACAGGTTAAAATAACAGTTCCTCTTTCATTGAATAAAATTTTCAATGGAGATTTTGAAAACGGCAAAACAAACTGGACGACAATGGTTTTTCAGGGAGGAGAATTAAAATTCGATATTGATTCTGCAAATCCTGTATCCGGTAAAAATTCGGCAAGGATTGAGGCTGTAAACAATACGGGCACAAACTGGAATGTTCAATTCGCACAAAAATTTAAATCATATAAAGGAATGAAATACGATCTGTCATTTAAAATCAGGTCAAGCAGGGATATATCATTTGACCTGTTTATCCAGCAGGATCACAGTCCTTACTCATGCCCGTTTGCTAAAAAGATTAATGCGAAAAAAGATATCGCAACATATGAATTTAAAAATATCGACTTGCTGCAGGACGACAGCGTATACCTGACATTCATGGTGGGCAATGTCAACAAGGGGACAATTTTTTGGATTGACGATGTTGTATTAATTGAAAAGAAATAGATTTTATTAGCAGATACTTTCACAAATAACAATTTCAGGCTTGATGGTATATTTTAATTTATGCTCATTTTCATTTTGTACAATTACATCATCAAGATTTTTATAAATGGAATCCAATTCATTTGATCTGGTATAAACATCATAGGAATTAAAATGAAAACATTTGTAGCCCGGTCTGATCGGGCTCCAGGTGAACAATATTGTTTGCGACGAAACAAATAATAAAATGGTGAAACTGAGAATAATTGAAGCAATAATAATTATTTTTCTTCTACTTTTTTTTATCATGATAATTTTACTCCATTTATCAAATTAAGAATAATAATTTTATCAAAGATTCCATTTTCAGGGTGTAAGAATATTAATTATAAATTGATTATAATCATTCTGAGTGTAAGTATAATATTGAACTCGACCGCTAATATCGAGGTTAGGATTAAGTTCACAATAAAGAATTTCACTCCAAACATGTCCTGATTTAGGATCTCCTATATCTTTTTCTAGAAGTTCCCAATTGATTATAAAAACCTTGTGAACTACTGATTGGAACAATGCGAGTATCGTAATATCCATTCATTATAGTAAAATATGCACTGGAATTTCTAAATTCACTTGCTCTGGAATATGGATTTACATTATAAGGAAGACCCGTATTTGGTACTGCCCCATATGTACAAATATTATTTGCATTGTGCGGATAAAACAAATCGTAAAGCAGAGCAAGAGACCCTCCCGCGCTGTGTCCAAACAATATAATTTTATGGTTAGGAAACTGTATTTTTGCATATTGTACAACTATGTTGATGTCATTAATTTGATTTATTGTATCTGCTTCATTCAACAAATTTTTTTTCTGTAATCTGTAATTAATATTAATTGAAATATACCCACTTAGGCTTAAAGTATATTGTATTGTTGTAAATGAAGCATAACCCTCCCAGTTAAATTGGGAGTACCAGACATTTAAAGGTGTAGCTGTTGCTATGCTATTATTATGATTAATGCGTTTATCTCCTTCGCAAAAACCACCGCCATGGATCAAAATTACGACCGTATTGGTTGAATCAACATAAGGAACAAGAATGTTCATATTTTGTTGCCAAAGATCACTGCCATAAGGTATATTTTCATAAAATCCTGCGGGTATTGATTGAACCTGTTTATTTAATCCAAGACTTTCAATAATTTTACCCAGGTTGCTTTCATTGCCAGACTGGTTATTATTTGCTTGTTTTTTGCTATTTTTAGCATCAGATTGCCCAATACTTTTTTGATTATTCAAAAGATCACAATTGGTTAACAATAATGTTAAAAATAATAAAATAATGATTTTTTTTCTTTTCATGATAATCTCCTATGTATATTTATTAATCGTTTGAAAAGTTTGGACTGCACCCTGTTAACTGGACTGGTAAGGTTAGATTTTTAGGGTGATCGGTCCGAACTCTTTTTCCAAATTTTCATCCAGGATTATACTCTCAAACTTTTCCGGTGGCAAGTAATTTATTCCTGAATGTACTCTTTTCTTGTTGTATACTTCTTCAATGAAGTATGGCATTCTCTCAACCACATCAATGAAATCTTCATATTCCCATAAATAAACCTCCTCATTTTTCAGCGTTTTGAAGAATGATTCCATGAATGCATTGTCATACGGATTGCCTTTCCGCGACATACTAACCTTCATTTTGTTTTCTTCTAACTTTTGAATGTATTGCTTGCACGCGTATTGAACTCCCCTGTCGGAATGATGGATCACACCTTCTGGCGGTTTCGGATACAGGAATATCAGGATGCTTCCATATATCTTTAGAAACATAGCTGGGAAAGTATTTAATGTAAAATATTGAACTGGAGGAGCATCATGAAAAAGCTTAATTCAAATGGATTGAAATATCTAAAGGTTGTTTTTATGATTTTCATATCCGCGCTGAAACCTTCGATCAGGGAAGAAACGAAAGGTAGAAATTTTGGTTGATATTAATTGACAGATTTTATATTATATCTTACAGCAAGAGGTATTAAATCATGAAAAAAATGAGCAGGTGGGGCGTTGGGCCCGTCTTTGCAATTTTATCTGTAATTTTCGGAATCATCGTTATTTCCTTAAGCATGCAATTCAGGGCTTTTTTTAGAATTACAGTAACAAATTATATGATTCTGGAAACAGCCGGTATAATTCTTATTGTCATCGGTGTGCCGTTTTTCATTGCTTCGGCTATCGGGGTCAGCAAAGCATATAATGCAGACAAACTGATTACAGGCGGCGTATACAGATGCTGCCGTCATCCCCTGTATGCCTCATGGGTTGTTTTTATCGTTCCCGGAATAATCCTGCTGTTAAATACTTGGCTCGGCCTGATATTGCCCATAATCATGTATGTGCTGTTGTTCATTCTGGTGAAAAAAGAGGAAGAATATTTGGCAGAAAGATTCGGTATCGTTTACCGGGATTATAAAAACAAAATTCCCTGCATCCTGCCTTACGGATTATTTAAAAAAATTTAAC
>JBJKSS010000261.1:0-6689 GCA_046703745.1 Spirochaetota bacterium | reverse complement strand
CCTCTGCAGGTATTTCCTTTATGGTCTTGAAAAAATATTTCGACAGTTTCATTTATATTTACCCCTGATAATTTTTTATTCCTGAAATATGCACAAAAAACACGGCAGGATTCCTCCAAAAAAATAATCCCCGCACATCTGTGATTAATAAAAATATTAATTGTTGGAAGAACTTATCAAATTTTCCGATTGAAGTCAAAAATAAATTTATTCTTATACCCGCACTGGAATTCAGGCTGTCACGGTGAATTTCTTTATCATTTTTGCCGGATAATAACTCTGCTTGGCCTGCCTGATGCCGGGGATACCGAGATCCTGCTCCCTGTTTACGAATTTGAACCTGCCCTCTATTTCATTCTCGACGAACATTTTATTAATTGCCTGATAAATGCCCGCATAAACAGGGTCGGCTTTTTCAAAATGTATGACGAATGTATCCTTATTGAGCCTCTCGCCGAATTCAAAGGCAATGACCTTGTCCTCGGAACAGATAACGCCGCCTTTTACATTCAAAACATCATAATGCTCGAATAACTCCCTGATTGCCTCGAATTCATTGAGCACCGAGTTGTCGCCTCTGTCCCTTGATTCGAGCCATTTTTCTGCGAGTTTAAGCGCATTGGGCACGCATTTTTTGGTCGCTTTCCAGTATTTGTGATAATACTCCGCACTGAATTTCTTGACGAATCCCCTCTTGTTGGAATATTTACGCCCTTTCAGGAACGCAAGGTCGTCGGTATTGTAAACATAGTCAAAATTATCCGGATCTTCAGCGATTTTAAGCCCCGAACCTTCGAGTGATTCTGCAAAGCTCTCATCCAGACGTTTAATGCCGGCAGTAATATTGTGCTTCAGGCCGTATTCAAGAAGATATTCGATGATTTTTTTTTTATCATGAAACCCTACCGGGGGAAGGAAATATTTGCCTTTATCACCCCCGGCAAGAATGATCAACCCGTCATCATGCAATGCATACTCGATGCTCCTTGATTTGCGCCATATAAACAGGTTGGTAAAAGTATATTCTGAAATTTCGGGATGGAAATTGCAGAAAAACCCGTCAAACAACTTTTTATCCTCAAGACTTATATGTTTAAAAGACAGACCGCTCATAAAAACACCCGGTTTCTAAAATAATTTATATCTTAGCAAAACAAAATTTTATTTGCAAGACAAAATCGAAATCAACCGGGTAACCTGTCAGTTTTTGGGGGAAAACAGGGGTTGCAGCCCCTTGTTACCTGTGATATACATTTTTTCTCCCCATAAAACTCCACGTGATACATCAACCGGGTTAAAAAAGCAACAATTTAAATATTTGATCTTTTTTTATGTTTTTAAATAAAAAAGTAGTAAAATTAATAATGTTTTGAATTAATGAATACATCTTTAAATAATAAAGTGGAAGTTGTCGATTAAAAAAAAGAAAAAGGGAAATAAAATGAGAAAATTTTGTTTAAATATGGTTTTAATAACAATATTGGCTGTAATATTTTATTCCTGCTCAATATATGACTGGGTGAATGCTGCAAACAATACCGACAAGATCAAGCCCAAATGGAACACAAATATAATATTGCCGGTTATTGATAAAACAGTTGTGTTGAAAGATTATATAACAAACACATCTTTTACACCTGATAGCCAGAATTTACCAGTGGGGACCGCAATTCAGACATGGCCGCAGGATTCTATTGCTCCTCCTGCAAATACCCTGCCAATGCCGGCTTTCAGTTTACCATTTGCTTCAACTGTTGATCTGAACGGCGACGGCTCCAATGATTTCAACCTCGACGGTGTTCATTCGGACAATTTTAAAATTGTTATGGAACTTACACTTTTGGCCCCGGATGGAACAACAATACTTGATCTTGAGCCGGGCGACATTTCAATGCCGCCCGCTATTAATATAGAATCAACGACATTTTCGATTGGTCCGGCAGCAAAGTCAGGAAATGAACTCTTTTACAATTTAACAGATGCGAGCAACTCTCTTATGTTCGGAGGAGACGGAAAGATTGACATCGGAACATTCGATTTAACCCTGAATGAAGTTAATCCAGCTGATGTCAGGTACACAATAGGTGATCTGACAAAACAATTTACCATAAAAATCGATGTAAGTGTTTACCTGGGCAATGACTACGGTATCATAGGCTCAATCTTGAGCACTGGGACATTTTTCAGTGCCCCGTTTTCAAATATACCGGTTGACCAAATCCCGTTTTCAAGCTTAAAAAATTTCAGAATTGAATTCAATTTTGACAGTTCACTGTCAACTGCTTTTGATATGCACATGAATTTCTCGGCAGATAATGTTATTCCAAATCCGAGCTCTTTTGATATGGCTGTAAACTCCGGCAATTTAAGCCTTTCCAGCCTTGGATATTATTTCGTCAATTCATCAGAGACAACGGATTCCGGAGTTGTTTTCGAGGATAATGTACTTAATTATAAAAACTTCGGACTTGATTATCAAATAAATTTGCCCAATCCTGCAACAGGAGAAGAAATACTTTTATCAACGGATTCCACCATGCACATAAGAGTAAATATCAGGGCTGATTCGACAATAACTGTGCCAACAAACTAGGTACAAAAGGATTTTTGATATGAAAACGACAATTATTGGTTTAATTTTAATCTTGAACATAACGGCAGGTTATTCTTTAAATTTTGTTACAACAGCCGAGTCAATAAGCTGGAACGGTGCATACACATCCGTAAGCGATGGTTTTGAATCCATGCTTTACAACCCCGCAGGTTTATACATGACAAATTCGAGATTCGGGATAAATATACTGGGGTCTGCGGGATTGAGACTTTTCAGTAATTCGATCACCACGGACAACATTCTGAATTTGTTGAAATCAATGGAAGCCGGGGTCAATCTCTCATCTACCGGAATTCTTTCAAAAATGCTCCTTTACATGCCGGATACGGGTGCCCAATTCGGTATTGATGCGAGCGCCCTTAATTTCATGACCTATTCAAAAATCAATGACTTTTCAATCGGAGTTTACCTCATCCCAAAGACAAGCCTGTCTATAATACTGGATAAAGGCATATTCAATGCCGTATTCAATCAGCTGGATCTGACAAAAACGCAAAGTTTTGATTCAAAATTCGTCATGCTACAGTATCTTGACCTAAATACCATGCTCTCAACAAGGGCAAAATTCCTGGAAAAGGCCCTGCCCGGTGTGGAAAAAATCTATGTCGGCATGGGTTTCCACTGGTATCTGCCCACAATATTCGTAAAAAGTGAATCCAAAATAGACATAAAATCCGGAGCGCCCGATCCCGTATCAGGGGCAATCAGCGACTACAACATAAGGGTGCACGGAACCACGTATGCAGGAGCAAACGGCCTTTTCATCGGCATTTTAAGCGGCATTCCACAGAATTACAACAATATCAGCGGATTATTAAAATACGGCGGCAGCGCTGCTTTCGGAATGGGGTTTGATTTCGGCGTCATGCTTCAATTTAACAGGTTCGTAAGATTGGGATTTTCATTTACAGATATAGGCTTCATAGTTTTCCCCCAGGCTGCCCTGCTGAAACTTGATTTTAATCTGGGACTAAACTCGGATACTTTCAAAAATTTTCAAAATACACTGACCAAAGACCTGCGGAAAGAAATTTCCGACATCAAAAACTACAAACCGTCCCAGGCCCAATGGTGGATGCCTGACACTGCATTGAGGCTCGGAGTTGCCGTCACTCCTTTCAGGAATGATCTTTTTATCTGGGCATCGGACGTATCATTGTCGGGTTTTAACAACATGCTGTACGGCGGATATCCGGTATTCAATATTTCCACAGGCATAGAGTATAAACCGGGATACAAATGGTTTGCCGTACCGATGAGAACCGCTTTAAGCTACAACACACAATCCAACAACATTTCACTTTCCTTCGGCCTGGGATTATACCTTGGACCGGTTGAAATGGAGATCGGTATAAAAGGCATAGAATTTCTTTTTTCAGGCATCGGCGCCAAGGAATTATGCGCAGGGTATGATCTGAAATTCGAATTTTAACGAATCATTTCAAACTTAATGGCTTGTCTATCTTGAATAAATATTGTATCCTGATTTCAAAATGAACAGGCCATTAATATTAACCGTCTTGATATTTTGTATCCTAATGCCTTTCTCATGCAGCAAAAACGGATATGAGAGGGCATTATCCGCGTATCTCGATGATTTGATAAAAGGCAGACTGGATGCTGCCTACTCAATGCTCACCGACAGTGACAAAAGTGTTTACGGTTTTAAAGAATTCAAAAAGGACGAAGACTCATCTGTTATCGGCAGGATCATCAGGGGTAAAGTAAGATACAAAATCATAAGCAGCAAATTATCACAAACAGGCATAACGGCCAATATCCAGACTGAGATAAATCAGATCGATCTTGTAAAACTTTATGAGCTCCTGCCCGAACTTGCAGATGAAAATTTGACGGAGAATGATAGACAGAAAATATTCAGGGAAAACGGGCTCCTTGCGGACAGCACACGTTTAAAAAAAACAGTAACATACAAACTGGTAAAGGAAAATTCGGTTTGGCGCATAGCGGCTGATTTTGCAAGGAAGAAAAGACTGAGGGAACTGCTGGACCGTGCGAATGAATTCTACAAAGGCTATGACTACAAAAAATCTCTCGATTGCTACAACGATGCCCTTTCATTCAATAACTACGATGAAGAAGCAATCGAGGGTTCACTGAAGGTCAGGGAAAAATTAAACTACATTGCAAAATATGTTTCGGTGGAATACAAACTGCTGGAATCCGGTAACGGCAGCCTTTGCTTCGGCATACGAATCGGGAACAAGGGTACGATTGCCATAAAAAAGGTAATGCTTGAATTCGGTTTTAAAAACGGCTCAGGCAGCGTTGGGAACACCAGGGCGCCGTTTAATTCCGAAGGCTTGGCCATCGGCTATCAGGATGAATTATACAGGAAAGTTTATATTAAGAATATCAGAGAAAAATACAGCAGCATAGATTGCAGGGTGACCGGCATTGTTTATTAAATTCCTGAAGCGGATTCGACAACATGAATATTGGCAAATATCCCGACTGGTTTTCATTCAATAAAAAACGGCTCTACGGTAATTTCAGTGACAGCCAGTGGAATGATTATAAATGGCAATTGTCCAACAGGCTTAACCGCATCTGCGAAATACAGAAAATGTTTCCCAAGATAAAATTCGGCAGGAGCAAAGAGCTGGAAGCAAGGCTGAAATTCAGCATTACACCGTACACGGCCTGCCTTATTGAGCCCGAAAAAAAGGATGATCCGGTCGCTAAACAGTTCGTTCCGTCATCAGGGGAACTAATCGGCAGCAGCGACCTTGTCATCGATCCGTTTAACGAAAAAAAAAGATCTCCCGTAAAAAACATCATTAAAAGATACCCGGACAGAGCCGTGCTCATCGCCACCAACAATTGTGCCGGGTATTGCAGGTACTGCACCAGGAAAAGAATCTGGGATGAGCCATGTACAATTAACGATGAGTTAATCGAATCCACCAGGAAGTATCTTCTAAAAAACAGAAAAATAAGGGAAATAATAATTTCAGGCGGAGAGCCGTTCCTGCTCGCCGAAGGATCAATCGATAAAATACTTTCCATGCTGTTTTCCATAAAACATATCGAGGTCGTGCGCATCGGCACCCGTATCCTTACCTTCCTGCCGCAGCGCATTGATAAAAAAATTCTCAAAATTCTTTCAAAATACAAACCGTTATGGATCATGACGCACATAAATCATCCACAGGAAATAACAGACGATACGGAAAGAGCGATCGACGGCCTGTTGAATGCCGGTGCGGTTCTTGCGAACCAGTCCGTGCTGCTCAAGGGGATAAACGATAATTTTGAAACGATAAAAAATTTGAACCATATACTCCAGAGGCTTCGCATATATCCCTATTACCTGTTCCAGTGCGACCTTGTTTCAGGCACGGAACACCTGAGGGCGTCAATAGATGACGGCGTAAAAATAATGAAAAAACTCAGGGGAAATACCGGAGGCATTACAATACCTTCATACATCATCGATATTCCGGACGGCGGTAAAATACCGGTATTGCCGGAATACATTGTGAAAACAACAAGACAGAAAATGATATTGAAAAATTACCAGGACAGGCTGATTGAATACCCGAATACAAAAAAACCCTATTTAAAAAAAATTATTCCACAATGATAAAATTTTTAATCTTTTTGAAAAAATCTATCGTTTCTTCAATGGTTTTTCCCTTGTCTTCTTCGATTATGTTAACCAGTTTTTTAATACCCGAGTCATAATAATAAATAACCGGATAAGATTTAAGGGTAATCAACTCTTTCAAAGTGAATATTTCCTCATCAATCAGAATTTTACCCAGCGGGGTCTCATAAAGATTAATCTGCATGCCGTCACTTTTAAAAATAAAATCCGTCATGTCAAACATCGCCTTGATGTTATTCTTCGAAAGATGGAACGTCCGCTTTGCCCTCTCATAGGAATAGCATAAACGTTTATCATCCTGATTGATATTCTTGCTGTTTTTAATCTCGGAAATTATTGATTCATTCAGCTCTTCATAGGGAATATCCTCGTTCTTCAGGGCAATTGCAGTAACGAAAATATTTGTTTTGGAATCATAGTTTTGAATAATGGCCGGCATATCAT
>JBJKSS010000260.1:0-5388 GCA_046703745.1 Spirochaetota bacterium | reverse complement strand
GAGGAAGTCATTGCCGAAAACGGCATCGATGCAGTGGTCGAAAAAATAACCGACATCAATGAAATCATGAATTTCGGCGTCATGATAACCCCGGGCCTTGCTGTTGACGGTGAGGTAAAATCGGCAGGGAAACTTCCGTCGAAGGACGAGATCAAGAAAATGATTACCGGTTAAAATATATCGCTCGATTATATATATTTAATTTTTTTAAAAAAAGGAGATTCTTATGTCCGATTGTTGTAGTGGAAAAGCCAGGATGATCTATGCATGTTCCGGCGCTTCCGATGTCGGTAAAATTGCGGATCTTTCTGCAAGAAAGTTAAGAGATGAAGGCTTCGGCAAGATGAGCTGCCTCGCCGGGATCGGGGCGAATGTTTCGGGTTATGTGGAAACCGCAAAAGGCGCAGATGAATGCATCGTTATCGATGGCTGCCCCGTGAACTGCGCAAAAAAGATTTTTCAGAATGCAGGCCTTGCCGGGAAATTTTTCACCCTCTCAGAGCATGGTTTTGAAAAAGGCAAATCACCAGCAAATGATGAAAACGTCAACAGCGCAGTTGAAATTATTAAAAAATGCTAAAATAAAGGGACAGAGCTTGGCGGAAAAATAGCAGGCTCTGTCCCCATTTTTATTTAAATTTTTATTCTTTTGCACCGGCTTTTACCAGCAAGTCAACAGCGCCTTTTATATTTTTCTTTTTGGCAATCATTAATGCAGTTTCACCTTTTTTATTTTTCAAATCAAGATCGGCTTTTGCATTTATAAGCATTTCCACGATCGGCACTGATTTTTTATCCTGACATGCAATCATTAACGGGGTTTCTCCGTCCTTATTCTGGATATTAACGCCTGCCTTGTTTTTGATTAATAATGCCACTACATCATTTGAGTTGCAAAAAACCGCTGTATGAAGAGATGTGGTTCCATTTTCATTTTGTGCATTAATATCGGCGCCGGCTTTCAACAAGGCTTCAATTTCTTCAGTTCTGTTGTCAAACGGTACAGCAACATGTAAGGCAGTGCCCTGATGATCATTTCTTGCCTTGACATCGGCTCCGTTTTGAAGCAAATAAAAAAATATTTCTTTTCTTTCTTTTGTGCTTTTCCAGAACAGGCTTTTCATCAGAGGTGTCCATCCAAGAGCACCTTCTCTTGCATTTATGTCGGCTCCTTCAGCAAGCGCTTTTTTAACATTTTTCAGGTTTTCCTTTCCTACTGCTTTATATAACTCCTTGTTTAACGCATTCTGATTTTTTGCAGCTGCATTTGTTGTAACAAATAGGAATAATATGAATACTGATAATAGAAACGGGAATTTTTTCATTTTGCCTCCTTAAATTTAAAAGAACAATAAACAAATTGTATTTGAATTTGGATATGAATGTCAAGTGTTTTTCATTTTATCATTTTTTTATTTTAATACCGGCCTATTTACATCAATTCATCAAATCCTTTTGATTCTGCTGTGGAAAAAGAGGAAAAGCTTGCATATTTCAAGGAATAAACTTCAGGCGGGAATTGAGTACTTCCGCCGGTATCTTACAGGAGTCAGGCCCGTTGCCTTTTTGAATGCCCTGCCGAAATTGACAGTATCGTTGAAACCGGTTTTTTCGATAATGTTTTCCAGGGTCAGATTGCTGCTGCGCAGGCACCGGCAGGCAATGTTAATCCTCAAATTTGCAAGATAGTCCATGATCGTCATTCCGGTTTGCTTTTTAAAACAGTCTGAGATTGTTGTCCGGTTGGTGTAAAAATTTTTCGCCAGTTCACCGATCGTGATCTTCCTGCTGTAATTTGAATGAAGATAAAGGATGATTTTATCGGCCATGTTATCCGGATTTATTCTGAACCCCTGCGGATTAGAGGCGGGGTCCTTCCGGTCATAAATTTTTCTTGTGAAAAAAAGAAGCTCTATGAAATTCATCCTGCTCCTGCAGGGCCAGAATCCGTCATGCTGTTCTGTTAATTCATCTGAGACTTCCCTGAAAAATTTTAATATCTGGCTGTATTCTGCGGGCCCCAGGCTTATTATTGTCGGCGTTTTACAATTGTCAGCTATAAATGGATCAAGGAAATACAGATCCTTGTTTTCGTTGTCGTTGAACTGCAATGAATTGTCATTTATGTTTTCAAATGAGAATTTCGAGTTAATCACTTCCGGGTGGAAATAGATGCTTTCCGCCGAAAGATTTGCGGATTCCGACAATCGGGGAATGATTTTTTCATTAAGGCAAACCAAAGCAGGTGCATTCACAACAAATCTTGATCCGTTCATCGAGATTATACCTGTTCCGTTTTTGATCAATACAAACCTGTAGCGGTTGTTGATATTATTATGCCTGATAAAATCTTCTTTTGCGTTGTGCCACAATTTGATGCTGTGCCCGATGTTGTAAATTACGCCGTAAGTGTTTAATTCTGCCATATTTTTTAAAATAATTATATGATATTTGTACCAATTGTCAAAGAGCAATATTATTGCACGTGTATTAATTATTGATATTTATATACATTTCATTCTTGAATAATTTTGTAAAAAAATTTGAATATATTTCCGAAAAACCGTATAAATAAAATTAAAAAATATATATAATATGAAGCCAAGTTTGACCATTTTTATCCTTTTATATTCTTTCCTGATTCTCGATGATGTTTTTACGGAAAAATCAATATTTGATTCGGTGGAATGGGAATTAATAAAAAACGAAAAGAACATATCCCTGTTCATGCATTATGATGCATTGCGCATATTGAATTATTACAGGGCCGAGACCTGTATTGAAAACAAAAAGGGACTGGATTTTTTTTACAACCTTATTGATTTCGACAAATACCCCATTATGTTTCCGAGAACCCTGCTTATGAAAAAAGTTGCATCGGGCCGTAATGTCTATTATGTTTTATTGAATTTCTGCCCTTTTAAAAACCGGGATTATTATGTTGTCATGATGCAGCACATGATTGATTCGCAGGCAGGTAAAGAATACATACTTGAATGGAAACCGGCTGATAGTATCTGTGAAATGCCCGGGGAGAATAAAAATTGCCTTCGACTTGACCTTGTGTATGGAAGATGGCGGATTGTTGAAAAAGGCAGCAAGACAATAATTTCCGTTGAATACCTTAATGATTTTAAGCTCAATATCCCCAGACCTGTTTTGTTTGAATTCGAAAAGAAAGAAATAATAAACGCCCTGAAAAATTTACTGAAATATACATTAATAAAAAAAACTGATTTTATGCCTTAATTTGAAAAAAATAAATTTCATTTGAAATCGAATTCATTAAAGATTATAATCGTTTCAAAAAGCACAGGATGGATTATGAATAAGGAAAAAAGGCTGTCCATGAAAACCCTGATAGGCTATGGCGTGGGAGATGTAGGCGGAAACCTGTTTTTCACAGCCATCGGATTCTGGTTAATGAATTATCTTACGGATAATGCCGGATTGTCGGCCATCCTTGCAGGCATTGCAATCATGATCGGCAAGGTCTGGGATGCCGTCGCAGATCCTGTTGTCGGGTATCTTTCCGACAGGACAAAGTCAAAAATGGGAAGACGAAGGCCATGGATGCTTGCAGGAGCATTCCCCCTGGGAATATTGTTTTTCCTGATGTTTACCAATTTTCATATAAAAAATTCAGTGATCCTGGCCATACTGACATCGATTCTTTTTATAGTTCTCTGCACATGCTATACATTCGTAAACATACCGTATAATGCCCTTACCCCCGACATAACAAAGGACTATGAGGAAAAAACAAGGCTAAACGGGTTCAGGATGTCATTCGCCGCCCTTGGGACACTGATCGGAGCCGGTGTGGTGCAGTCAATTGTCGGTTTGTTCAAAGATAAATCGGCAGGGTACATGGCGATGGGAGCGATATTCGGCCTGATAATGATAATTGCCGCCTTGATCCCGTTTTTCACGATAAAGGAGCCTGTTATAGCAGAAAGTGCAAAAAATGAAAGGAATATATTCCTTTCATATCTGGCGGCTTTCAAGAATATTCCGTTCCTTTTGATCCTCATGCCCTGGGCGCTGAATATAATCGGGATCACGATTTTAACAACAACCCTTGTTTATTATTTTAAATATTTAATGAACAATGAAGGTTTGACGACCATTACAATGCTCATTTTTATCCTTACCGCAATCTGTTTTTTGCCGGCTGCCGTTATAGTCTCAAGGAAAATCGGGAAAAAGGCAACCTATATTTCAGGGATGATGATTTTCTCAGCGGCAGTACTGTCGATTTTTTTCTTCGGGCATATTTTGCCGCTCTATTTCATTTTTACAATGATGTTTGTTGCCGGGACGGGATTTTCCACCCACTATGTCATGCCCTTTGCAATAATCCCGGACACGATAGAGTATGATTATCTCAAATCCGGCAAAAGGAATGAAGGGGTTTATTACGGCCTGTGGAATTTCATGGTAAAATTCGGTCAGGGTTTTGCGGTTTTTCTTGTTGGAAATATACTTGCCGTTTTCGGTTATATGCCAAACGTATCCCAGTCCCCGGAAGCGCTGTTCGGAATAAGGTTCCTCGTCGGGCCGATAACGAGCCTTTTTTTTATTGCGGCCAATCTTATTCTTGCATTATACCCGATCAACAAAAGGAAATACCTTGAGATACAGGAACAGATAAAAATAATGGAAGAAAAATCCGGCACTCTGGCGGCAGAAAACAAATAATACAAGATTTATTATTTGCGGTCTTCATGAAATAATCGGCTCACCTGTGTCAATCAACGGTAACTTCGAATTCCTGGCGCGTTAACGGCCCAATCAGTGCAGGATCAAACGTAGGAACGACTTGACAACAGAGGCAAAGCGGGCAGGTTGGTCAAATTGGATCCCGTGCCCCGCGTTTAGGATTTGCTCAACATGGATTCCCGGATTAATACGCTGTAGTTCTGCGGCCACAGCGGGCGAAACCACGCCGGTATCACCGATCACGAGAAGTGTCTGCACATCAATCGTCTTTACTAACTGGATGTAGTCGGGGTTCGGCGGTGTGAGAACATCGAAAGCATTTATGTCGGTTTGAAGCCGCGCCCGGGCAATCAGCTCAAGGGTTTCCGATGAACGGCCCGGGTGCCTTATCCGCCCTTCTGCAATCAGCTCATCCAGTGATTTATTGAGCATTTGCCGGTGCTGAGCCACCGAATCACTTTCGAAGACTTGACGCTGAAATTCCGGGCTCAAGAAAGCCGGGTCAACTAAAATCAAGCCGCCGAGTAAATCAGGTTTGCGGCTTGCCACCATGGCTGCTGTCAGCCCTCCCATCGAGTGCCCGAGCAAAACCGGAGAAGAAAGCCCCATAGCCTTTATAAGACCCACTACATCGCTCACATGGTCCTCATATCGATACCCCTGGCC
>JBJKSS010000259.1:0-4327 GCA_046703745.1 Spirochaetota bacterium | reverse complement strand
ATATCCGCAAGATCGATTCTTACAGTAAAATCGTTTGCAGTGATTTTATCAAGGGTATTCTTCTTTTCCCTCACCTCGACATTGATGTTTTCCGGAATATTATTTGATATGACAAGGTAATCCCGCAGGTTGTCTATTTTCAGTTTACAGGTAAATGTTTTTGATCCGAGCTGCAGGATTGAAACCATGAAGTACATTAAAACGGCAATCATGAAACAGACAATCTTGATCCTGAAATTGCTGAATATGTTAGACTTGATTTTTTTTGTAAAATCTTTCTTGTTGAATTTCCTGCCTTTTTTCATTCGCCGAATCCCGTGCCGCCTTTTTCATATCCCAACAGGTCGAGAAGCTCTTCCTTCAGGACATCGATATCATAATCCTGGTGAAGTTTGTTGTCATAGGCAAGGCTTATTTTTCCTGTTTCCTCCGAAACCACTATGACTACCGCATCCGAATCTTCAGCTATTCCTAGTGCCGACCTGTGCCTGGTGCCGAGGCTCTTGTCTATATGTTTGGTGTCGCTCAACGGCAGGAAGCATCCTGCGGCAACGATTATGTCGTTCCTGATTATTACCGCACCGTCATGCAAAGGCGTCTTGGCCTGGAAAATCGTAAGCAGAAGCGGCGTACTGATCCTGGAATTCAATATGGTCCCGGTTTCTATGATATTGCGCAGTCCCACCTTTCTTTCGAATACGATAAGTGCACCAATACGCAATATCTGAAAATTGTGAACGGCATTTATGATGCCTGTCAGATCCTTTGGGTCCTTTTCTATTATACGGGTCATTATGTTTGCCTCACCGATATTGGTGAGTACGCGCCTCAGCTCCGGCTGGAAAAGAATGATAATCGCGATTACAACAACACTGCCGATCTGGTTCAACAGCCAGAGGAATACATCCAGCTTGGCGACCCAGGCTATGATATAAAGGACGACGAAAAAAGCGAGTCCCTTGATGACCTGCACAGCTTTTGTCTGGGCAAGTATCTGGTAAAATTTATAGAATATGAACGTTGTTATTAAAATATCTGTGAGCGCAAGCAGAAGATCCAAAGCTATTGTGATTAAATTCAGCTTCAGCCATATCATTCTTTTTAATCCTTATATATTTAAAAGCAACTAATTCGTTCCTGATTGTCCCGGTCCCGATTATTCCATCGGGATCAGGATCGGGATAATCGGCATAAAAAGCCGTTTTATTCATAATCAATGCTTCTTATGGAATCAATAATATTCAGCATTGTGGATGCCTGACTGACATCATCAACTTTAATGATATTGGCACCGTTGATTATTGCCATGGTATTTGCAGCGATGGTACTGATCAGGGTTTTTTCCATCCTGCCCCTCAGCGCCTCACCGAGGAACGATCTTTTGGGCAATTCAACCAGGATAGGTGTATTCAAATACCTGAATGACGAGAGTTGTCTCAGTATCAGGTAATTATCCTTGTTGCTCCTCCCGAACCCGATGCCCGGCTCTATTATGATGTTTTCCTTTTTGACGCCCTGTCCCGATGCAAAAGAAATGTTGGATTGTATGTCCCTTATGACGTCTGATATCGAATTTATGGGTTTGGGGTTCTTCTGGAGTAGTGTGTTACGGTGCATGAGGACTATGGGGCACTGGTATTTTGCCGATATATGGAGCATTTCCTCGTTGTGTCTCAGGGGCATGGTTAAAATTACGATGTCTATTCCGGCATCAAGGGATTCCCTTACAATATTTATTTTTGTTGTGTCTATTGATAATACTATTTGGGGATATTCCTGTTTAATGGTTTTGATCAGGTTAACCAGATTGAGTATGCTGGTTTTGTCGTCATTCAGCAAGGGGATGGTTTCAAGCTTGTTGTCTTCGCAGATGTCGATTATATCTACACCGGATTTGATCATGGACTCTATTTTCCCCATCACTTGAGATTGCGAATAACTTAAGCCGTTCGAAAATTTATAGAATTTCAGGATGCCCATGATATAGGTTTTTCTCTGGAAATCAAAGACCACCTTGCCGAATTTCATGATGCCGAGATTGCTTAAAAGCAGTGTTTCAAGCTCCCTTGCGATTTTATTCAGTCCGTATTCTAGGCTTGATATCTTTTTTATGAGTAATTTCAGGGTTTCCTTTGAGCCGGAGAGAAGCACATCGGTTTTTCTCTCGGTAAATGCGTATGCTTCCTTTGAAATCACCGCTTCGCCGCCGATCTCCCTCACGTTTTGCTTCAGGATATTTGCCGCCCTTGTATCCACCTGTTCCAGTTTTATGTAGAGAAATATCATTTTCTGGCTCAGTATGTCATGTGCCCTTTTGTCAGCCCTGATATTCAATAATTCTTTTTTGATTTCATACTCATTGTTGAGGTGTATAACATGAGCATTATGATTCATCTCTTCGATCGGCATCTAAACCCCCAGGCAAGATTATGCCAGCAATTCAATACTTTGTCAAGAAATCTCTAACCGCATAATCAAGAAATTTCAGTTGAAAATTATTCATCCGCTTTAGTAATGATCGGATTAAAATCCATTAAACTTTGCCTCGATCTGAGAAAAAAAAATATAATTATGAAATAAATTATAAACCCGGAAAAAGAAACCAGCATTGAAAGATTTTCGGTCTTAAAAAAGGCGAATCCCAGATAATAACAGGCGATCAAAACGATCAACGGGACAAAAAATACGATGATTGCAGAAATTATCCTCAATTTCGGTTTGAATTCTATATTAACGATATCCCCTGATTTTAAACTGAAATTCTTTTGTCTTACTTCCAGGATGTTGGATTGGGAATTCAGGGAGCTGCATATTTTATTACCCGGGCATTTGCCGCATTCTTCCATTTTGGTTATCTCAATCGCCATAATTCCGTTATTTATCTTCATGATCGTGCCTTTTTCCATCAAGTCTCCTCTGCAGATCAGAACCTGCACGTGCTGCCACAGCAGGTTTTATTCAGCATCATAATGTATTCTTAAGAATAGATTAATCATGCTCAATTTGATATTTATTTTATTTTATTTTACAATAATCAGGGATGTGGCGGTTTGTAGTATGACGGATTAAGATGATTAATTGTTCAAGATAACTGAAAACAGGCTGCCGGAGTTATTGGGAGTGAAAGCATCACTGTTTTTTCAAAAGGTCGCCCGCCTGGACATTATATCCTTTTACCAGGGATATGATGATGCCCCTGCCGTATTCTGAGCCTGCCTGCAGTTCATTTATTCGCAGGTATCCAACCAGTTCTTCTGTCCTTCCGGCTGCACTTATCGTTAACCTCACTATTTTAACAGTATCATCCTTTTTTATGGCGGATTTTATGGCTTGATCGGCTGCGGTAAACTGGAATGACACCGAATCATTGGCTATATCTATTACCTGTCCGAATATTATTCCGGAAGTATCACTGGATCCCTGTATTGTCTTTATGGTATTATTGCCGGATGCCATGCTTTCCAGTTGTTTTTCATAATAATCCCTGATTTTTTTGCTTTCTGCAGCGACTTCCCTCTCTTTTTCGAGCTCATATTTTTTTGACAATACGTCGCTTATTTCCTTTTCAAGCTTGGCCCTCTCCTCTTTTGAAAAAGCACCGGATTTTGATTTTTCTTCAAGCGTCTTGTAATCGGATTTGAGTTTTTCAATTTCATCTTCAAGGGATTTTATTTTGTCATTTCCATTTCCCTGCTGGTAATAGCCGTAAAGCTGTTTTTTCAGGAGTTCGGATTTTTCTTTTTCGGCACGCAGTTCATCCTGGTATTCGCTTATTTTTTTCTGAAGATCGTCCGGGGTTATATTGATTTCCCTGTCTTCTATGTATTTTCTCAGGCGCTCTATTTCATCATTCTGTGTCCTGAACTGAAGTTCGTACTCCCTTATTTTTTTGTCTCTGCCGGCCGGTGTGCCGTTTTTTGTTTCATTGATCAGTTTGTTGTACTTTGCCTCTATATCTGATTTTTCTTTTTGAAGGTCAGCTATGAGTTTTTCATTTTCAGACTGGTTTTTGCCGCCTTCTCCCAGCAGGCTGTTTATGTATTTGTCCTCGACAGACTTGAAATCTGTGATGGAATTACCGGTATATATATCGAATGCATTTTTCAATGCATCGAAATAATATTTTCTTGCCTCGGCAATATTTCCCGAAGTATATGCCGATTTATACTTGTCGTAATTGGCAGCGAAATCATCCTTCAGTTTTTTGTCAAGGGATTCGGAGAGCATTTTTTTCTGAATATCCTTGATGGCAATGCTCTGGTCAAGTGATTTTTTCGTATAGTCAGAGTCCGGGTAGTCGGCTATTACGGCATAATAACCTTTCAGT
>JBJKSS010000258.1:0-15758 GCA_046703745.1 Spirochaetota bacterium | reverse complement strand
CTCCCCGAAAAAAAGTAAAATACAATCTGTTAAAATTAAAAAAAGTATCCTGCTTGATGTTACCCAGAATGTCCATTCACTTCTTGATTGCGGCATTGATATAAATGAAGTATTTAAAATACTTCTTGATGTTTATGCCGCTGGTGAGGAGCACGAGTTTATTAACGAGGTGAATCAATTTCTGAAAAAAGGGCAGAAGCTGTCAGACGCTATAAAAAGCTCAAAATACAATTTTTTGTTTGATGAATTCTTCCTGACAATGGTTTCATCCGGTGAACAGAGCGGCAACCTGACAGAGGCATTCAAGCTTGTTTCAAGTTATATCAAGAATATGCAGAAACTGAAAGAAAAAATAACAGTTGCATCGATTTACCCTTCAATTCTGATTTTCATGGGGTTCATGCTGGTAAACCTGCTGTTTCTTTTCATAATCCCGAATTTCAAATCGATGTATGAAAATATCGATATCAAGCCTTCGCTGTTCATTCAGGTGTTTTTTAATATCTCTGGTTTTTTAACTGCCAATTTTATGTTTTATGTGTTGTTTCTGGCCTGCCTGTTGGCGGGAGCTATGGTATTCCTGCGGACAAGGATTTCAAAAAAGATAACAAACTATTTGTTAAGTAATGTACCCATTGTATCAAATATCGCTATTTTACAGAAAAAAATCAAGATAGCATTCAGCCTTGAAATTCTTTTGAAAGGCGGTTCGAGTCTTGAGGATTCTTTAAAAAAATTAGGCGATCTTGAAAAAGATAAAAATATGCGTAAAGAATATCTTAAAAGTATAAATATCCTGAAGGAGGGAGGCAAGCTTAAAAGCGCATTTAAAAACCTGAAGGTTTTTGATGTGAAAGATTTAAATATAATCGAAATATCGGATTCGATTTCAAAAACTCCGGAAGGATTCAATAAAATTCATACGGATGCATCGAACAGCCTTGAAACATTCCTTGAGCTGATATTCAAGATCATCGAGCCTGCGATAATTTTGACGGTCGGTTTTTTCGTGTTTTTCATTATGTATATCGTAATCTCCCCGACCCTGGAATTAATGAAGACTTTTGGAAATTAAGATTTATAAAATACAGGAGGAAATAAATGAATAATTTTTTCAGGAAAATTAACAAAAAAATCAATGAAGGCTTCTCACTTACAGAAGTCATTATCTGGGTAACATTAGCTGCGATATTTTCAAGCCTTATTGCAATAGGGAGCATAAAGCTTATCAATAATGCCAAGGTTCATGCCGCAAAACAGGAGATGAATATTTATTCGGCAGCGCTGCTGGAATATTATCAGGACAAGGGCAATCTGCCGAGTGAAAACGACGGGCTTGGCGTTTTATTGAAGGAAGGATTCATAAATAAAAAAGATTACACTCTCAAGGATCCATGGAAGAATGATTATATTTACAACCTGGTAAATAACGGCCAGGATTTTGTGATCAAATCGCTGGGGTCTGACAAGAAGGAAGGCGGTAAAGGCACTGCTGCCGACATTATTGTTTCTTCAACCAATACAGATGAAAGTGATTCCGATACAAATGATAATGAGACGAATCAGTAAAAAATCGGACGGTTATACACTGGTCGAGGTAATTGTCGGCATAACCATTCTGACGGTTTTTCTGACTTCCATCATTTTCGGTTATTCTTCGATAGTCAGGATGGAAATCAAGAAGACGGAAAGAATATACAAGAGCGTAAAGGATGTTGATGAAATATCAAAAAAATACTATATATTGCCGCAGGACTGATGCTTTTTCGCTCATGGAATTAATCATTGCCGTCACCCTTGCGACTTTTTTGATAAGCTTCGTTTTCTGGAGCGTGCTGGTGATTTACAGAGGATTGCACAGGGCAGAAGACAATTCAAATATTGTCAGGGAAAAGGCACTGTTTTTCAAAATAATAGCAGATGATATTTTAAACACTGATATTTTTCCGCATCACCCTTCAGACAAATACGTATTGAAGAATAATGAGATAGCCTTTTTTGCAAATGGCGGCAAGGTAGATTATCTGTTTGACGACAAAAAATTCCGGATAAACAGGGAAAAGGATAACAAGGATTATACGTTTGAATTCATAAAAGATTTTTCAGTGAGCTATTATGACAGGAACGGCTATAAAATATTCAACTTCGATGATTTTCCTTACTATTGTGAATTGAAATTCGTCATGAATGACAACAGGGAAATTAAATTGAACCTGAGGTTGTAACAAATGAATAAAACAAATGACGCTTATTCCGTGCCGACAGTGATTTTTATCCTCACATTTTTAACAATGGTTTTGTCGTTTACCCTGTTGTTTGTTTCATTCAACCTTGGAAGAGCAGAATCCAAATTAAAAAAATATAATGGCTGGGACGATTATTACAGCACCCTGGACAAAGTGCTTGTATATTTTAAAAAGGATGTTCAGGAAAATTATACGTCGAAAAAAAAGGGGTGGTTCGCCGAATTGCCCGACGAAATTGACAATTTTAAAATAACGTATACTGTGGAAGATTGCAAGATAGATATCAATCATGTCGATGCTCAATTATTTTTCAACACAAAAAACGGCAAGAAACAGATTTTTACAGGGAAGATAAAAGATTATCTGTATTATCCTGATGATATAAAAAAATATCTTGCTTCAGATGCATCGGATGATATACTGAAATGTTTAACGATTTACGGAATCCCGAATTTGAATATAGCGGATATAGACAGGCTTAAGTTATATATGAAATCCTGGAACCTTGATGAAGGTACAGCCGGTTATATTGCAGATAAATTGAAATCGGTGAGAAAGGTGCCGAATTACCTGAGATATAACGGCACTAACAGGATAAGAAGCGGTTTACTGCTCGATAAAATGAATTATGAAAATTTCAAATCATCCAAATGGCAGTTTGATGATCAACTGTTCATGCTTTTTGATTATACGGGCCAAATCAACCTTAATTTTGTTGATGAAAAAACATTTGAGCTATGCATTGATGCATGCGGGCCAAAAGGTGCCAATTATAATAACTACTGGTCAAAAGTATCATCGATGAGGGAAAATGATGCGATTGATGAAACGCAGGCAAAGGATATTTTCGGCAGTGACTGGCTTTATTATGAGAAGATATTCGGTGTTGATTCAAAATTAATCTGGATAAAGATTGAAAAAGATGATAAGGTTTTAAGGGCATTGGTTAGAAGATACAAGGACAGGGAATCAAAGGTTAAAATATTGAAAATAGAAGCAATTAAACAATGAAAATTAATATCCTTAATTTGACGGCTTTTTCAAGGAATAAAATATTGTATTATGACAGGAGAGAAAATCCGTCCTGCATAATTGAGAAAGGCGTTTTAAAACCTGTTGAAAACGGCAGGAACATCAAAAAATGTATGATCGGTGAATCATTACTTGATTTGAAAATCATAAAAATTCCTGTTGTTTCCAGGAATTTGTTGAAAAGTATCGTTATGAATGAAATCAAAAAGCATTCCGCAATTAATCCTACCGATGGAAATATTGATTATTTGGTCTTGAAGAAAGAAGACAACCAGTATGATATTCTGGTTTTTATCAAACTTTTTAATGACAGTTTAGAGAGTAATAACAGATTTTATTCGGCCTTCAATGTCATGGCAGGTTTAATGAAGGACAAAAATTTCCCGGATGATTCTCAATTTATCATAAATGACGGGAAGGCATGGTTTTTGTATACTTTCAAGGACAGGATATTGAGAAA
This sequence comes from Spirochaetota bacterium, assembly GCA_046703745.1. GTDB lineage: Bacteria > Spirochaetota > GWE2-31-10 > GWE2-31-10 > JAFGQB01 > CAZHHK01. The sequence continues at coordinate 12,020 of JBJKSS010000258.1, read as the reverse complement.
AAGGGATGTTTATTACAGGGAAGATTTAAAGAGCCTTAAAAAAGGGGGCATTTATTTTATAGACCTGTTTAACACAGGGATGCGGGAAAGAGGATTTTTATCCGTTAAATCAGAGCTGCTTCAAAATGCATTGTTGTCATTGAATAATGATATTTTTAAAATCAATAAAAAATTGCCTTTAAAATTATTAATAGCAGTCATACTTGGCTCCTTCATAATTCTGGCATCTGTTTTTCTGGAAGTGCGGTATTATTTTTTTAAGCTGAAAGAAAAAGACATGAGCACGGAGATTAAAAAACTTGAAATCCTTTACAGGAATGAAAAGTCGAAAAGAGGAATAAGCGACGAAGAATATGGAGAATATTTGAAGCTTATCGATAAAAAAAGCAGGGTTAATAATTTTTTCTATGCCCTGTACAATACGGGCGGCTCAAATATTGAAATTAAAAATATTACATATACGGATAAAAATTTTGAAATAAGCGGTTCTTGCAGGGATGATTCAAAACTTGAGGATGCATTCAGGAAATCATTCAGCTGGAAAAATGTTGCATTTTCATTTTCCAGACGGAACAATAAACTGTTTTTCAGCATAGAAGGAAAGTTCTCCGATGAATAAAAAAAAGCTTGTTAAATTGATTGTATTGTCCGCAATAATTATTTTAATCAGCGGTTATGCTTTGGGCCTTGCTTTGAGATACCAGGCATTGATGAATAGCATTAATGAGAAACAAGCTAAAATAAAAAGCCTGACCATGAGTATAAAAAAAGAAAGGAAAAACAAGTACAATATCAGTCTGGCAGGGGCCAATTTTTTGAAGAATGCATACTTTGACAGGAAAAAGGAATATTTTGAGGATTACATACGGACAATATTTGACAAGTACAGGGTAACAGTAAAAATATACAGGAGTAAAATGGATGAAAAGGATTATGCCGAGATATATTTAAATTTCAAGTCAAGTGTTTATGATTTTTTCAAGCTTCTGGACAATATAGAAAACGGTGAAAGGCTTGTCGTTATCAGGGAGGTATCCGTATCAAGACAGGAATTTCCCGATCTTGATGTGAATATGCGTCTGATCGGATATTATAAAAACAATAATTCGGGAAAAGGTCATGAATAATAAAATCATTTTTCATATTTTTATGCTTTCATTAATGTTATTCGCATGCGATAAAAACGATATGCAGAAGCCCGGGCTAAAAATAAAAAAGAAGAGTGTTTTGAACGGTAAACAAAAATTTTCTCCCGATGATGATATTAATTTCAGGAAAATTCCGATTAACAATCTTGTTTTATTATTTTTCAATAATGCAAACGATTATATGGTAAAAAAAGAGGTTAAACAGGTAAAAATTGAATTACCTGAAATAAATGCAAAAGATTACAAGGTTATAGTTGATTACCAGGTTGTCGATAAAAGATTTATAAAGGTAAAGAATTTGAAAACAGGTGCTGTTTGCATTGTTAAGGAAGGAGACCGTACGGGCGATATCGTACTGGTAGAGAGAGCCTTGAGATATTATAAATTTAAAATTGATAATTCTATAATAAAGGTTGACAGATGATGAGAAAAATCAGTTTATTATTACTGCTATTTATGATTGTTTCCTGCGGAACATTGGACAAGATTTATCTTGAATCCGAATTAAAAAAGGCAATGCTTACCGGTAAGGTCATTACCGAAGAAGGTCTTCCGCTTGAAGGTGTGTATGTAAAGCTTGATTCTTATAATGAGACCAAGACCGACATAAACGGCAAGTTTTTATACAATGTGGTAAGCTTCGGAAAACATCGTCTTATTTTCGAAAAGGAAGGTTATGCGGGCACGAGTTATGAATTTGAATACAGTCTGAAAAAGAGAAGACTCCCCTATGTCAAGGTTAAAATGGACAGCCTTAATTTCCTTATAAATGAAGGGTTTGAATATCTTAAGGAAAAACAGTACGGTAAAGCAAAGGAAATTCTTAAAACCATCAAAAAGATCGATGATACCGAGGAGACGGTTACTTACTATGAAGCTATGTATCACTATGTCATCAGGGAATATTATGATGCCATGGTGATTCTGGAAAAATTGAAGGATGAAGACAGGGATAATATATATTATCAATTGACCCTGGTGGCTGTTTATGAAAAACTCAATTTGTTTGAAAAGGAAGCGCTGTTAGATCAATATATTGCAAGAAACGATCTTGAAAATTATTCCGGTTATTTAAAAAAATCTGCGGAAATTTACAGGGACAAACTGAATAACCAGGCTGAATATGATGACTTGATGAAGGAATACAACAAGTATCTGGATTCAAAAAAGAAAGATTGATATGTTATGTATGAAATTTTCAATATTATCGAAATAATAAAACAAAATGCCGCAATAATACCCGGGTTTGGCACAGTAAATTTTTTAAGAATAACTTTTTTTTTAGCAGTTTCAATATTTGTCGTAATCGAGGATATCAGGCATAAAAAAGTTACTTCTGTTGTCTTAATAGCATCAACAGCAGCAAGTTTAATTTTTTGGCTGTTCATAAACCGGCTTTTTATGTTATATTGCCTTGTCGGTATCAGTGGAACCATATGTGTTTTTCTTTTGATTTATTTTTTATCAGGACGGGGAATTGGTCTGGGCGATATGTTTTATCTATGCTTTTTTGCGGGATTATTCGGGCATATTTTTGTCATTATTGCTTTTCTTGCGGGTTTCTGGACCGGATTTATCGTTCTTATAGTTCCTTATTTGTTGAAAATTATTGACAATAAAACCAAAATACCATTTATTCCTTTTTTATTTTTCGGTTGTTCAATATCAATTGTACTGTATTTTATATTATGATTAATTCAAGGATTAAAAAATGATAGTACTCGGCATAGAAACCACATGTGATGAAACTTCCGCAAGCGTTGTGGTTGACGGCAAAAGTGTTTTGTCAAACATAGTATCCACGCAGATAAAAGAACATCTTGAGTGGAAGGGGGTGGTGCCGGAGATAGCTTCGAGGCTCCATCTTGAAAAGCTTAAATACGTAGCCGAAGAGGCCCTCGTAAAATCAAACGTTAAATTATCCGACATCGATCTTGTCGCTTCGGCAAATACGCCGGGATTGATAGGCGGATTACTGGTGGGGGTGAGTTTCGGCAAGTCCCTCGCCTGGATGAACAACAAGCCGTTCATCGGGATAAACCACATCGAAGCCCACCTTTATTCTCCCCACCTTGACAATGATATAGAGTTTCCCTACATCGGCCTCCTGGTATCCGGCGGCCACACTTTAATCGTCCGCGCCGAGTCATTCACAAGATATACGGTGCTCGGTACCACTATCGATGATGCGGTGGGAGAGGCCTTTGACAAGGTTGCCAAGCATTATGATTTCGGGTACCCCGGCGGGCCGGCTGTAGAGAAGCTTGCCAGAAGCGGTGATGCGAAAGCTTTTGATTTTCCAGTATCGAATTTGTACAAATCCGGCAGGCTCTACGATGTGAGCTACTCCGGTCTTAAAACCGCAGTTATCCATTATCTTGACAAGTACAAAAAAAAGCCGGATTACACCGGAGCAGATATTGCGGCGAGCTTCCAGCGGAAGGCATTCTCAATGCTCGTAAAAAAGACAAAACTTGCGGCGGAAAACAACAATATTAAAAACATCGTGGTTGCCGGCGGCGTGTCTGCAAATCTCTATTTGAGGGAGGAGTTTAACAGGCTAAAGGGTTACAGGGTATTTTTCCCCAGCCTCAAATACGCCACCGATAACGGCGCAATGATTGCCGGTTTTGCATTCCACAAATTCCTTGAAAGGGGAGCTGACGACCTTGATGTAGGCGTGTCCCCGAGGGTAAAAGGCTACAAGATTTCACTGGAGGGGTCACTGTAATGTCGCTCAACTGCGTAGAGATTGAAGCTGTTGTCGATACCCTGCCGCATAACGGCATGATAAAGAAATTCTACCAGACAGACAGGGGCGGCATAATCATTAATGTCTTTGACGGCAAAACCGATGAATTCATCCTTGCCGGTGTGAATGACGGCTGCAACAGGATATGCATGATACCGCGCCGGGCAAATTTCAAAAAGGAACAGATGAGGTTCTCAGAACTGTTGAATGCAAACCTGCAGGGTGCAAGGCTCGTCGATGTTTATCAGCACCGGTTTTCGAGGCTGGTGGTTTTCAAAATGGCGATCTATGAAAAGGAAAGGCTCCTTGTTTGCAGGCTCTGGGGCAACGGCGGCAACATAATTCTCACGGATGAACACGGGATGATCATGGATGTTTTGAGGAGAATGCCCAAAAGGGACGAATGGCCCGGCGAATACTTTGATCCGGATCAATTTGAACAGGGACAGAGCCCGGAAAAATTTACCGTCAGGAAGGAATTCGAAACACGGAACATCAACGAATCGATATTCAATTTTTATGAAAAGGTTTTGAACGATGCCGCATTATTGAGAAAAAAGAAAGAGCTTGATGCATTCCTCACCAGGGAGACGGAGAGCATCGAAAGGCGTATCGCTGGGCTTGATGAAAAAGCCCCGGGCGCCCAGGAAGAGCAATACGAAAGGTTCGGTGAATTACTGAAGGCCAGCCTGCATAAAATAAAAAAGGGTATGAAGGAAATAGAGGTGGAGGACTTTTATGCCGGCGGCAGGATAACCATACCGTTATCCGACGAATTGAGCCCCGCGGAAAACATCGAGCGGTATTTCAGCAAATACAAGAAGATAAAGGCCGGCAGGCTGATCCGGGAGAGGGAAAAAAATATTGCCGCCGAAAAACTTGAGTTTTACAGGGAGCTTAAAAAAGAACTGGATGAAGCGGATAATTTTTTTGATGTGGAAAATATCGGCATCAGGATAAAATCGGCAAATCCCGGATTGATGAAAAACAGGAACGCTGATGAGAGCCGCCTTCCTGCGAGGTCTTTCCTCCTGTCAAACGGTTACCGGGCTTTCGTTTCGAAAAGTGCGAAAGATGCCGACAGGATGCTTGCAAAGGTTGCGAATGGCAATGACTTCTGGTTTCATGTACGTGATTATCCCGGCTGTCATGTCGTTGTCAAGCATCTTAAGAATGCCGACCTGCCGGAGTGGGTCAGGAATGAGGCCTCGAACCTTGCTGTATTTTTCAGCAAGGTGAAGAATGCGGAATACGCAGATGTGCATTTTACCCTTGTGAAATATCTCCACAAATCCGGCAGCAAATCGGGACTCGTGTTCCCGACACAGGAAAAAAACCTCCGGGTGAAATTCGAGAAGGCTGTTATAGAGGGGATTTTCAATGAAACGAACCGGAATGAAAAATAAAAAAGTGATAATGCTTTTATCAAATCCCTGCATAATCGATCCGAGGGTCGAGCTCGAGGCATCGGCACTCTCCGAAGCCGGTTTTGAAGTCGAGATAGTTGCGTGGGACAGGCTCTGCAATTGCGTGGGGACAGAGGCACGCGGCAATTATAAAATCACACGGATCAGGGTAAGATCGGGATATTCAAGGGGATTACGGCAGTTATTCGCTCTCCTGCCTTTCTATTTCAGGGCTTACCGTTACATAAAGAGACAGGGCAAGGCCGGAGTAATCCACTGCCATGACCTCGACACCCTGCCGATCGGATACCTTTACAAACTCTTTCACAAGGCAATGCTCGTTTATGACGCGCACGAAATTTACAGCGAAATGGTTTTCAAAAATACAATACTGAAAAAAATCAGCATGTTTTTTGAAAAAATGATGCTTGAAAAAACCGACGCATTTTTTACGGTCGGCGAAGTCAGGAAAGAATGGTATGAACAAAAACGTTATTCCAAAATCCCGCTCGTTCTCGGGAATTACAAGCAAACAGGCAGGGTGAAAGTCAATGTGCCTAATGAAAAGAAAAAGCTGGGGATCGGCAGGAAGCTTCTTGTTTTATACATGGGCTCGTTGAATGAAGAGAGAATGATAATCGAACTCGTCAAAGCTGTGGGGAATGACAAACGGTTTTATCTTTATATTGCGGGCAACGGCACGCGCAAGGATGAAATAGTTAGTGAGATAGAAAAAACCGATAATGCCGGATATCTAGGTTTCATCGATGATCCTGCAAAAATCGATTATTACAACAGCGTATGTGACGTGATTTATTACGGACTTTATGAAAACAGGCCGGTTTCAAAAACAGCAGTGCCAAACAAGATGTACGAGGCTATAGCATACGACAAGATTTTTCTTTGCAGCAGCACCGGTGAAATGAACCTCGTGAAGGATAACCCGTTTGTATTCATCACAAATTTAAAGGATGATCTTGAGAGGATATACAGGATTTGCAGGGATAAAAAAAAACGCAAAGAAGTTGCAATGAAAAACAGGGCACTGTACAAAAAATACAATTTTAAAAAGTTCAAGGAAATTCTCAAGCGTAAATATGAAGAATTATCCCTTTGAATTTCGCCGGGATGAAAACAGGCCGGTTAAACCGGCAATATAACCTGCTCCGTAAAACACATGGTAGATGACAAAGCCCGCTGTCATGAAGAAAAAATACCCGGCTCTTTCCCTTTTTTTAAAAGTGCCGGCGATTGAAAATGCAATGCAGAGCAGCAAATACAGTCCTGAAACAGCGGTCAACGGTAAAAACAAAAGCCTGTATAAAAAACTTACCGCGATCAATACGGCGAGTGTCAGTAAAAACACCGGCGGGAAAAGGTGTCTTACGGAGGTTAGCATTTTATGTTTCCTGTTGATAACGGTTTTCCACAGGCCGTAATTGAATGACATTCCTGCGAGTTTTTTAAAATTTCCCCGGGCTATGTACTTTGTCACAAGGCCCGTGAGCATGAGTATCTTCCCGCCGTTTTTCCTGATCCTTATGTTGTAATCGAGGTCCTCGCCGATTTTTAACGACTCGTCATAAGGGCCGGTTTTTTTTACAAGTGTTTTTTTGAAACTTCCGAAGGGCACCGTATCAGTGAAAATATCTCCCCTGTTTTTTATCGTCCTGTATGAAAGCCCTGTGCCGAAGATACTGTTCATCACGCCGGCAATCGCGCGGGCTCTTACCGAGCCGTCGGCCGGAACCGTCTCCCACACACCGCCTATATTATCTGCCCTGCTTTGTTTGTGTGCTTCAGCCAATCTGGCTATGTAATCACGAGGATAAATGGAATGCGCATCGCAGCGAATTATTAATTCGCCCTTTGCAATTGACAGGCCGATGTTGAGAGCCTTTGCCTGCATCTTGCCGGGGTTGTCACAGAGTTTTATGAACCCGTGCCTTGTCACGTATTCTTTTATGATCGAGCGGGTATTGTCGCTGCTCATCCCGTCGACTATTATTATTTCAGAATCCCTGAAATCAAAATCATTGTCAAGCAGGCTGTCCAGTGCCTCTCTTATATGTTTTTCCTCGTTATATACCGGCATTATAATTGAAATTTTCATGACATTGATAATACAGGTTTTAATTGTAAATTTCAATATCTAAAAATCTGTAATTGAGTGCACGCATAATCTCTTCCGAAGCAATGATTGAATGATCATTGATGTCCGCAATTGTGCGGGCGATCCTTAGTATCTTGTGGCACGCCCTTGCTGTCAGAAGATTGTCATCCGATGTTTGCTCGAGGAGTTTTTCACCGGCCGGCTCGACAGTGCAGTAATGCCTGATTTTTTCCGAAGGAATTTCCGAGTTGAGAGAAAAATTTTCGTCTTTGTATCTGTCAGCCTGCAGTGCCCTTACCCGCATAATGGTTTCTTTTAATTCTTCTGACGAACGGTTTGCGTCTCCGTTGACAAGGCTGTTGTAATTGATCCTGTCCACCCGAACCTGGAGATCGATCCTGTCTATCAGCGGGTTTTTGAGTTTCCTCCTGTATTTTTTTATTTCAGAAATCGAGCAGCTGCACACGCCTCCCTCGGTGTCATAAAATCCGCAGGGGCATGGGTTCGCAGCTGCCACGAGCAGGAAATCCGCCGGGTAGACCGCACAGCCGTTACGAAGCGAGATATAAACCTCTTTCTTTTCTATGACCGTCCTCAACGCCTGCAGTGCATCGATCCTGAACTCGAGGAATTCATCGAGGAAGAGAATTCCCTTGTGCGCAAGGCTTATTTCACCGGGCAAGACCTTCGGGCCGCCGCCGATTATCGCTCTGCTTGAGGCGCTGTTGTGCGGTGTGCGGAACGGCCTTGTCATGATCCAGCTGCGCGTGGTTTCACTCGATGCAATGGAATAAATTTTGTTTATTTCAACAAGCTCCTCTTCACCGAGGTCGGGGATTATGCCGGGAAGCCTGCTTGCGCCCATCGTTTTCCCAGAGCCGGGCGGCCCGACGAGGAGCATGTGGTGCTGCCCGGCCGCTGCTATTGTGAATGCATCAATCATTTCCTTCTGCCCCATTATGTCTGAATAATCCCCCGGCTTTTCGAATGAAGGCACGGCCCTTACTGTTTCATAAGGCCCGTCATCATTGTACATTTTGATTATGAGGTCATTCAACGACTTCACCGGCACGATGTTGTCATATTTGAGAAAACTTGCCTCGTAATAATTCTCATGCGGGATGTAAATTTTTTTGAATCCCGAATTTGCCGCATGGATGACCATCGGGAGTATCCCCCTGATCCATTTGACCTCGCCGCTCAGGTTTAGCTCCCCGAAAAAAACGCTTTCACCGTCTTCACAAAACTCAGGGTTGTCCGCCCTTAAAACGGCAATTGCAATCGCAAGATCGAAGTGCGTCCCTGTTTTAAGGGTCTCTGCCGGGCTCATGTTTATCGTCACCCTTTTTAACGGGAATGAAAGGCCGCTGTTGGATATAGCGGCCCTTACCCTGTCCTTTGCCTCGCGCACCTCCTGCGACAAAAGGCCGGATATTGCGATGAACGGCAGGCCGTTTTTGATATCCACTTCTATCTCTATATTTGTGCAGTACATGCCCATTCTTGAAATGCTGTAACTTTTTCCGACCATGGTAAACCTCTTTTAAAAAAAATTTTGGAAACAGGGGGTTGCAACCCCTTGTGAATGGCTCCCCCGTATATTATTAAACAACCAGAACTCCCAAATCGTTTACAGAATGACAGGAAAAATTTTTATTTTTTTTAAATTTGTTGCCATTCAACGTCAAATAATAACCGTTCATGCTAAAATTATTTTTAAAATTAAATAGAATGGATTAAGAATAAAAAAAAGGGGAAAGGTATGGCTTCAAATAAAATGAAAGCTGTTGTATGTACAAAATACGGCCCGCCGGAGGTTCTCAAAGTCACTGAAGTGAAAAAACCTGTTCCGGCTGATAACGAGGTGCGCATAAAAATATTCGCAACAGCCGTTACTGTCGGCGACTCAAGAGTAAGAAGCTTCAATGTTCCACCCTCATTTTGGCTCCCCGCCAGATTGGCGCTTGGCATCAGGAAACCGAAGAGGGCCATCCTTGGAAGCGTGTTTGCCGGAGAAGTTGAATCAACGGGCAGGTATGTAAAACTGTTCAAAACAGGCGACAAGGTTTTCGGCTCCAATGGACACAGGTTCGGTGCATATACCGAATATCTCTGCATGCCGGAGAACGGCTGTGTGGCGGTCAAGCCTTCAAATCTGACTTATGAAGAATCAGCTGCGATTCCCTGGGGCGGCATTACGGCCCTGCATTTTCTTAAAGAAGGCAATATTAATAAGGGGCAAAAGGTGCTTATTTACGGGGCTTCCGGGGCAGTGGGGACTTCTGCCGTACAGCTTGCAAAATATTTTGGAGCAGAAGTCACCGGTGTATGCAGCAGTGCAAATCTGGATTTGGTGAAATCGATTGGGGCCGATAATGTGATTGATTACCTCTCAGAGGATTTTACGAAAAACGGCAAGACTTATGATATTATTTTTGACACGGTTGGTAAAAGTTCGGTTTCAGGCAGCGTGAAATCTCTCAAAAAAGGAGGGGTTTATCTACATGCCGTTGTTACGCCGGCACTGGGCATTCTCATGCTGTTTGCTTCAATAGCAGGCGGGAAGAAAATAACAGGCGGGACATTCATTCCAAAAGCTGAAGATTTGATTTTCCTTAAAGAGCTTGCCGAGGCCGGGCACATAAAACCGGTCATTGACAGGATCTATCCTCCGGAACAAATTGTCGAGGCACACCGTTATGTCGACACTGGACATAAAAAAGGCAATGTTGTAATAAAATTTTGATCCCCCTCCTGATAGAATAATAGGGACGGTGCAAAATGTAGAAAATAAAGATTAAATATTATATAAAAATTCTTTACTTCATAAATATTAATTCATATTATTAATCATCTTTTTAAAAACAAGGAAGAATTATGCTTTATCGTAAACTTGATAAAACAGACATCGAACTTTCGGTTCTGGGATTCGGATGCATGAGGCTGCCGGTGCTGAATAATAAACCGGAGAAAATAGATTATACCAGGTCAACGGAACTGCTCCATTACGCAATAGATCACGGCGTTAACTTTGTCGATACCGCCTATTTTTATCACGCCGCTGTATTCGGAGAGCGCGGTGAAAGCGAGCCGTTCGTGGGCGAGGCTCTCTCCGGGGCATGGAGGAAAAAGGTTTACCTTGCAACAAAAATGCCGCTCTTCCAGATCAGGCAGAAAGAGCAGATGGATGTTTTTTTCAATGAACAATTGGCCAGGCTGAAAACAGATTATCTTGATTTCTACCTCCTCCATGGTCTTAACGGCGAGACATGGGACAGGATGAAAAGTCTCGGCGTGCGGGAACACCTTGACAAGTTGAAGGCGGAAGGCAGGATCAAATTCGCCTCTTTTTCATTTCATGGAAATGCAGAGGATTTCGTCCGCATCTGCGATGAATACGACTGGACATACACACAGATCCAGTATAATTACATGGACACAGATTTCCAGGCCGGACACAAGGGCCTGAAATACGCCGCCGACAGGGGAATCAACATCATCGTAATGGAGCCTCTGAGGGGCGGCAAGCTTGCGCAAAACCTGCCTTCTGAAATGACGCGGATCATTGATTCATTCCCCACAAAAAGAACCCCCGCGGAATGGGCATTGAGGTTCGTGTGGAATGAACCCTGCGTGACGAGCCTTCTCTCGGGAATGAACAGCATGGAACAGGTTGTCGAGAATATCAGGGTTGCAGAAAGCGGCAAAGCCCTGTCCCTTGGTAAAGATGAATTATCCATATTCGATTCTCTCCAAAAAGCGATGAAAGCAAAAACAAAGGTAAATTGCACCGCATGCAGATATTGCATGCCCTGCTCGTCAGGCGTCGATATTCCCGAGGTGCTTGCCGCATTAAACAGGGCAGCAATGTGGGACGATGCAAATCCATGGCAGACCGGCTACAGCAGGATAGAAGGCAAGGCATCAAGCTGTACGGAATGCGGTGCATGCGAGGGAGTCTGTCCCCAGGTACTTTCCATAAAATTATTGATGAAAGAAGCGGTTTCAGTCTTCAAGGAGTGAGCAGTCAATTATACCGGTCTTATTGCCGGCAATATTTTATCTCTTTGCGGCTTCCTTCTGCGCGGTTCCATAATTGCAGCAGAACAAAGCTCGGTAAGAAATTAAAACTGCGCCCGGATCAACGCATCCTCTTCGGGATGACAATTGGGTATGCCGCTTAGGTTGAGTACCTCACCGGGTAAATGCCGGCCTATCATTATTTAGGTGAAATATCCAACAAAATTCCATAACTTTTTTTACTGGTCCCCAGACGAAAAATATATAATATTTGTCTTTTTCGGTTATATAGACCTTGGGATCGGCATCCCGATCCCGATTTATCAATCGGGATCGGAACGGTGTATACTGGCTGTTGTACGCTGCACCGGCAATTTTTAATTTTATTGTTGCTTAAACATGATAATATTTCTATCTATAAGTTCAAGATGAAAACCTACATGGTTATTGAAATGCTTGATGGCTTCTTCTAAATTGAAATTTTTATCTTGCCCAACTGTATATGAATAGCTTGTCCAATCTTTATCAACAATGTTCTGTAAATGTTCAGACATTAATTTACGATTTAATAAGTGTTATAG